>DATBRP010000109.1:0-11382 GCA_036560245.1 Hyphomicrobium sp. | reverse complement strand
CAGCGCGGCGATAGCCTCTGGCTCATTTCCCGGCGGTTTTACCGCTCGGGCTGGCGCTATCGCAAACTCTACCGCGCCAACCGGTCGATCATCCGCAACCCAAATTTGATCCATCCCTGCCAGCGGATTTTCGTGCCGCTGCGGCGCTCCTGATGGACTTTCGGCCGTTGTGATCCTATTTCAGCGCGATGCAACACGCTTCCCTTGACGACGCCGCTGGCCGCAGCGGCCTGCTCGCACGCCTGACGCCCTCCACCGAGACGAGCCGGGTTCTGCGCGCGCTGTGGCCCTATGTCTGGCCGCACGACCGGCCCGATCTCAAACGCACCGTCCTGTGGTCGCTGGCGCTGATCGTCCTCGCCAAGGCGGTGACCGTCGGCGTGCCGTTCACGCTCAAATGGGCGACGGATGCGCTCGTCGCCGCGACGGGCGGCAAGGTTCCGACCAATCAAACGCTGCCCTGGCTCATCGGCGCGCCGGTGCTCGCCAGCATTTTTTATGGCTTGGCGCGGATCGTCATGTCGCTGCTCGTGCAGGTGCGCGAGGGAATGTTCGCGCGCGTCGCGATGCACGCCGTCAGAAAGCTGGCGCTGACGACGTTCGAGCACATGCATCGCCTGTCGCTCCGCTTTCACCTCGAGCGCAAGACGGGCGGCCTGACGCGCGTTCTCGAGCGCGGCCGGACGGGGATCGAGAACATCAGCCGCATGGCGCTGATGACGCTTATTCCGACCATCGTCGAATTTTTCATGATCATCGCCGTCTGCGCCTACGAATTCGACTGGCGCTACATCGTAACCATCGTGACGATGATCGTCTGCTATCTGTGGTTCACGATCCGCGCCACCGACTGGCGGCTGCAGATCCGCCGCGCCATGAACGAGAGCGATACGGACGCCAACACCAAGGCCGTCGATAGCCTCTTGAACTACGAGACGGTCAAATACTTCGGCGCCGAAGACCGCGAGGCGCAGCGCTACGACAAGTCGATGGCCCTCTATGAGAAGGCCAGCATCAAGACCTACACCTCGCTCGCCGTTCTGAACTCCGGCCAGGCGGTCATCTTCACGGTCGCGTTGACGATCTGCCTCGTGATGGCGGCGAACGACGTGCTTGCAGGCAGTTCGACCGTCGGCCGTTTCGCGATGGTGAACCTGCTGATGCTGCAACTTTTCATGCCGCTGAATTTCATGGGCATGGTCTACCGCGAGATCAAGCAGGGGCTGACGGACATCGAGCGCATGATGGAAGTGCTCGACCAGAATCCCGAGGTCGCCGACCGGCTGGACGCCAAGACATTGCACATCGGCGGCGGCGCGATCCGCTTCGATCACGTCGGATTTTCATACGATCCCGGCCGTCAGATTTTGAAAGACGTGTCGTTCGAAGTTCCGGCCGGCAAGATGGTTGCGATCGTTGGGCCGTCAGGCGCCGGCAAGTCGACGGTCAGCCGTTTGCTGCTGCGCTTCTATGACGTGACGAGCGGCAAGGTCACGATCGACGGTCAGGATCTTCGCGACGTCACGCAATCGTCGCTGCGCGCCGCGATCGGCGTCGTGCCGCAGGATACCGTCCTCTTCAATGATACGATTTTCTACAACATCAAGTACGGCCGCGCCGATGCGACGGACGCCGAGGTCTTCGCCGCCGCCAAGATGGCGCAGATCGACGACTTTGTGAAAACGCTCCCCGACGGCTACGACACGATGGTCGGCGAACGCGGACTGAAACTATCGGGCGGCGAGAAGCAGCGCGTCGCCATTGCCCGCACGATCCTCAAGGGACCGCCGATCTTGATCCTCGACGAAGCGACGAGCGCGCTCGACAGTCATACGGAAAAGGAAATTCAGGATGCGCTCGATCGCGTCTCGAAGGACCGCACGACCGTCGTCATCGCGCATCGTCTCTCGACCATTATCCATGCCGATACGATCCTCGTGCTCGAAGCCGGACGCGTCGTCGAGCAGGGGACGCACGCCGAACTGATCGCCCGGAACGGCCTCTACGCGAGCCTTTGGGCACGGCAGCGCCAGGCGGAAAAGGCCCGCGAGGAACTGGCCCACGCGCTGGAGGAGGCCGAACGGTCCGGAGCGCTGAAGCCGACCGACGCCGAGTTCGCGGAAGCAAATTAGTCGAAAATATCTCGCCGAAACTTATCCCCGCCTAATCCGGGGCTGGTACACTGTGCGTTCGCCTATCTATAGGCCGGATCGGAAGCGACACAGTTGACCAGCAACGACATCATTCGGGAAGTTAAACGAGCCCTCGCCATCGTGTGGCGCGGCACCGTTATCGCGCTTTGGGTGGCGCGCGAGCTTCTGCGGACTGCCTGGGAAATCGCGCGGGGACCGCTGATTGCCGCGTTGAACGTCATCGCGGCGCTGATTGTCCTATTCGAGGAATGGGGCTGGCGGCCGCTCTCGGAATTTCTCGCGCACCTCGCCAGGTACGCACCCGTTGCGGCGGTGGAGCGTTGGCTCGCGAGCCTGCCGCCTTACGCGGCGCTTCTCGCCATCGCGCTACCGACGACGCTTTTGCTGCCGCTCAAATTCGTCGCGGTCTGGCTACTGGCAAACGAGCACTTCCTGACGGCGACATTGCTGTTTTTCGGCGCCAAGGTCGCCTCGACCGCGCTGATCGCCCGGGTCTTCATTCTCACCAAACCATCTCTGATGCGCATTGCTTGGTTCGCGCAGGCCTACAACTGGTTCGTGCCGTGGAAGGATGCGCTGTTTGCCGAAATTAGAGCGTCGCGCGTTTGGCGCTACGGACGAATGGTGAAGACGCGCATCAAACTCGATATCGCTCGGGCTTGGGAACGAACGAGGCCGCGCGTTGCAGCCCTATGGCGGCGTTGGACCGGGCGCGAATTGCCCCTCGGTTCGAAAGGCCGTGATCCACCGAGGCCCGCCGCCGACGATTCGTACCCTTGATGTGTGCCGGCCGCGCCATTTTCGGGTGCCGGTGGCCTCCCATATTGCAAATTCGCAACAGCGTATCTTCGGAAGTCTGGGACGGTGGAAGCGCGACCATTCAAATGTTGACTAAGCGCGTCAACTATTTTCTTGTGAGAGCTGGCGGGGCTGGGGTTGGTTTTGCCGACGTCGTGTCGGGATATATCGCATCGGATAGTTCGATTCGGGCGGTCGCGACGACGCTTTGGGGGAAGTTGGAATGAGGTCGATACTGTGGGCCGGGGCGTTGCCGGCACTAGCGCTGGCATCGCTTGCGATGAGTCCGGAAGCTCGTGCCGAAGATAAACCGGTAACCGGCATTCCGGAGGAATCGATCGAGCAGGGTTTCAGCGATCCCGTGCGCGCGGCTTTCGCTCAGCGCGGCATCCTCTACGGCGTCAACTGGATCGGCGAATACTGGAACGTCGCCAAGGGCGCGAATTCGACCGGCTCGAATTTCGACGGCCGTCTCGAAGTTTACGCCGATATCGATCTCGAGAAGCTGATCGGCTGGAAAGGCGGCGTCGTCCACGCCAACGCCTATTATATTCACGGCGTCGGAGCTTCGACGGAACGTGTCGGCAACATTTTCGCCGTCAGCAATATCGAAGGCCTCGAAACTTTCCGACTGTTCGAACTCTGGTTCGAGCAGTCGATGCTGCAGGACAAGTTGAAAGTCCGTGTCGGCTCGATCGCAGCCGACAGCGAATTCTTCATCAGCGATACCGCTGCACAATTCATCAACGGTACGTTCGGCTGGCCGGGCATCACTGCTGCCGACATGGCGGCCGGTGGACCCGCTTATCCGCTGCCGTCTCTTGGCGCGCGCGTGCAATACTCGCCGAACGATAACTTGACGATCCTCGCGGCAATCTTCAACGGCAGTCCTGCCGATCCGACTGCCGACGACCCGCAGGCGGACAATCGTCACGGTACCGAATTCCGGCTGCAGGATGCGCCGCTGGTGATGTTTGAAGGCCAGTTCAAGTACGACGTCGGCCTGCCCGGTACTTTGAAGTTGGGCGGCTGGAAGCAGCTCAACCATTACGCTCCGGAATTCCTGAACCCCGGCATTCTCGACACGAGCTCGGGCATCTACGCCATCGTCGATCAACAGATCTGGAAGGGCAGCGGCGACAAGGCCATCAGCGCTTTCGCCCGCGTTTCCGGCAGTCCCGACAAGCAGAATTTGATCAATAATTACTTCGACACGGGCGTTGTGTTTGCGGGCTTCGTGCCGGGGCGCGACAAGGATACGTTCGGCGCTGCGTTCGGCTACGGCAACATCTCGAACGATCTTCGCCAGGCCCAGGTCGCCGACAACGATCCGGTTGTTTCAACCTATGAGTCCGTTCTGGAAATCAATTACGTGGCTCAGATCCGCCCGGGCTTCTCGGTCGTGCCGGACTTCCAATACATCTGGAATCCAGGCGGCCGAATTGGCAGCGATGCCGACGACACCAAGCCGATCCCCGACGCCGCTGTCTTCGGCGCCAGGACCAATATCAGCTTCTGACGCTGCTCCTGCATCCGCCTGTTCACTTTAACGCCTCCTGGCGCGGCCGCCGCCGCTGCGCTAGGAGGCGTTTTCCATGAGTGAAGCAAAAACCAAATCCAAGCCGATCTTGATCGCCGGACCGACGGCGAGCGGCAAGTCCGCGCTGGCGCTTGCGATTGCCGAGCACGTCGGCGGCGTCATCATCAACGCCGACAGCATGCAGGTGTACCGCGAGCTGCGTATCCTCTCGGCGAGGCCGACGGCTGAGGAAGAAGCCCGCGTTCCGCACCTGCTTTATGGCTTCGTTCCCGCGGCGGAAGCCTATTCCACCGGCCGCTTCGTGCGCGACGCCGCCGATGCGATCGCAATGGCTCAAGAAGACGGACGCCGGCCGATTATCGTCGGTGGCACCGGCCTCTATTTCAAAGCCTTGCTCGAAGGCCTGTCGCCGATACCGCCGATCGACGATGCCATTCGCGAGCATTGGCGTGCCGAAGCCGAATGGCGTGGCGCCGCCGGTCTTCATGACGAACTTTCGATACGCGACGCAACGATGGCGGCACGCCTCGCGCCGGGAGACACGCAAAGGATCGTGCGCGCGCTTGAAGTGTTCGAGCAAACCGGCACGTCACTGGCCGAGTGGCAGAAGGTTCAGGGCACGCCCGTCATCGAGGAAAACGAAACAGTCCGGCTTCTCGTGGCGCCGGATCGCGCGACGCTTCACACCCGCGCCGATGCGCGTTTCGACCGGATGGTGGCGTCCGGCGCACTGGACGAAGCCCGCGCGCTCGATGTGCTCGGACTTGACCCGACGCTGCCTGCGATGCGGGCCATCGGTGTCCGGCCCCTGCTGGCGGTCATAAGGGGCGAGCAGGGCCTGGAGACCGCCGTCGAGGCCGCCAAGCTCGAAACCCGGCAGTACATCAAACGGCAGGAAACCTGGCTAAAACGGCATATGATTGCGTGGAAAGCACTTTCAGAGAAATATATGGAAAGTAACATGCGTGAAATTTTCGCATTTATTCAGTCTTAGCGTTGACCGATTACACTCCATTACCTAGTTTCCACCGGTTCCGAGATTTGCTGACGGGGCCGCCCGAAAGGGCCGGCAAGAGGAGTTCGCCACATGGCACGCACGATGACGGGCGCCGAAATCGTTTTGACGGCGCTCGCCGACCAGGGCGTCGAGCATATCTTCGGCTATCCGGGCGGTGCGGTCCTGCCGATCTACGATGAAATCTTTCAGCAGGAGAAGGTCCGCCATATCCTCGTTCGCCAGGAAGGCGGCGCGTTGCATGCTGCCGAAGGTTATGCACGCTCGACCGGCAAGGTCGGCGTTTGTCTGGTGACGTCGGGACCGGGCGCAACCAACGCCGTGACGGGCCTCACCGACGCGTTGATGGATTCCATTCCGCTCGTCTGCATCACCGGACAGGTGCCGACGCACCTCATCGGCAACGACGCGTTTCAGGAATGCGATACGGTCGGCATCACGCGCCCCTGCACGAAGCACAACACGCTCGTCAAGAACGTCAACGATCTCGCGCGCGTGCTGCATGAAGCGTTTCACATCGCGCGCACGGGCCGTCCGGGCCCCGTCGTCGTCGATATTCCGAAGGACGTGCAGTTCGCGATCGGAAACTATATCGGCCCGTCGAACATCCAGCATAAGACCTACCGGCCGCATCTGAAGCCGGAGCAGGCGGCCGTGCGCGAAGCCGTCGACGTGATCGCAGCCGCCAAACGGCCCGTCTTCTATACGGGCGGCGGCGTCATCAACTCGGGTCCGAAAGCGAGTCAGCTTCTGCGCGAGTTCGTGCGCCTCACGGGCTATCCGATCACATCGACCTTGATGGGACTCGGTGCCTATCCCGCGTCCGACAAGCAGTGGCTCGGCATGCTCGGCATGCATGGCACCTATGAAGCCAATCTGGCGATGCACGACTGCGACGTGATGATCAACATCGGCGCGCGTTTCGATGATCGCATCACCGGCCGTGTCGATGCGTTCTCGCCGAATTCGAAGAAGATCCACGTCGATATCGACCCGTCCTCGATCAACAAGAACATTCAGGTCGACATTCCGATCGTCGGCGATTGCGCCTATGTGCTCGAAGAGATGCTCAAGATCTGGAAGGCCAAGGCGCCGGCGCTGGACAAGGCGGCGCACAAGGCCTGGTGGAAACAGATCGACGGCTGGCGGGCAAAGAAATCTCTTGCCTATAAAAATTCCAAAGACATGATCATGCCGCAGTATGCATGTCAGCGTCTCTACGAACTGACGAAGGATCACGACACCTACTTCACGACGGAGGTCGGCCAGCACCAGATGTGGGCCGCGCAATTCCTCCACTTCGAGGAGCCGAACCACTGGATGACGTCGGGCGGGCTGGGAACGATGGGGTACGGGCTGCCGGCCGCGATCGGCGTGCAGCTTGCACATCCGAAGGCGCTCGTCGTCGACGTTGCGGGCGACGCCTCCATCCTGATGAACATTCAGGAATGTTCGACGGCGGCGCAGTATCGGCTGCCGGTGAAAGTCTTCATCTTGAATAATGAATACATGGGCATGGTGCGCCAGTGGCAGCAGCTTCTGCACGGCAACCGCCTGTCGGAAAGCTACACGGAGGCGCTTCCTGATTTCGTGAAGCTCGCCGACGCCTATGGCTGGACCGGCATGCGCTGCGAGCATCCGGCCGATCTCGACGATGCGATCACGGAAATGATCAATACCAAGGGGCCGGTCATTTTCGATTGCCGCGTGGCGAAGCTCGCGAACTGCTTCCCGATGATCCCGTCCGGAAAGGCCCATAACGAGATACTGCTCGGTGAGCATGTGTCGGATGAAGAAGTCGAACGTGCAATCGGCGAAGAAGGCAAGGTGCTGGTGTGAGCAAACTCACCATACGCGGCAACGGATTTTACGGGCTTCTGATTGCGCTCCTCTTGGGCGTCATCGCAGCGGCGCCAACTCCGTCGATGGCAAAGGAAACGTGGGACCACGTTGCCAACATCAAGGACGCCGCGAAGCGGCTTGCCATCCTTCATTTGCGCGAGGGTTCGCCCGGCGTGTTGAAGTTTCTCGACGCTTGCTATCGAACGCAAATGCTCTCGAGCGAGTACACGGAAGGTCTCGAGTCATGCATGGCTCAAGACTACATGCACTCGCAGGTGCTGGCGAAAATCTACGCCAAAATTCCCCAGGCGGATCGTGTGCGCATGGGAGTGCCCGCGCCCGAAGATATCGCCAACGGCATGGGGCAAAGGTTTGTCGCCGCGTTCGCGCAATACAAAATTTCGGTCAAAGAGGCCACGGCATTCAAGAAGATGGTCGATAAGAACGGTATGCCGATATTCGTGAATGCCGTGTTCCCGCCGCGCAAGGCCGGACAGCAAGACGACGACGGCCCGACCAAGCAGGATGCGCGCTGACGATGCTCAAGCTTGTCATCGCCAACAAACTTTATTCGTCGTGGTCGCTTCGTCCTTGGTCGCTGCTCAAGGCTTTCGATATTCCCTTCGAGGAAATCGTCATCCCGCTGAGACGGCCGGACAGCAAAAGCCGGTTGCTGGAGTATTCGCCGTCCGGAAAAGTGCCGGCGCTGATCGACGGCGATGTGACGGTCTGGGAAAGCATGGCCATCGTCGAATATCTGGCCGAAGCCTATCCCGACCGGGCCATCTGGCCACGCGATCTCGAAGCCCGTGCCCGCGCGCGTTCGATCTCGAATGAGATGCACGGCGGTTTCCAGCCGTTGCGTCAAGCCTGCGCCATGCATCTCGGAGCGCGCTTCGCGACGCCGCCGCTGACCGAGGCGCTCAAGGCGAACATCGATCGCGTCGAAGATATCTGGTCGCTGACGCGCAATCGTTTCGGACACGGTGGGCCATATCTTTTCGGAGCGTTCTCCGCCGCCGACGCCATGTACCTGCCAATCGTCACGCGGTTCGAAACCTATCAGATCCCGGTGCGTGAGGCATCGCACGCCTATATGGACACGATGCTTGCGCATCCCGTATTTCTCGATTGGCGCGCCGCCGCGCTGAAAGAACCTTGGACGATCCCGGAATATGCGGCGGGGCACACCCTCGTCGAAAGCTACATCTAACGATTGAGATCACGATCATGGCCGACCCACAGTCGCAGTCACACTATCCGAGCCCGTCGCGATCTCAGGAGATCGTTTCTCGGACGCTGTCGATCTTCGTCGACAACGAACCCGGCGTTCTCGCGCGCGTCATCGGACTTTTCGCGGGCCGCGGCTACAACATCGATTCACTGACCGTGACCGAAGTCGAGCACGAGAAACACCTGTCGCGCATCACGGTCATCACAAGCGGCACGCCGGCCGTGCTGCAGCAGATCAAACACCAGCTCGAGCGGCTCGTGCCCGTCCACCGCGTTCGCGATTTGACGTCGGAAGGCAATGCGATCGAGCGCGAGCTGGCCCTCGTGAAAGTCTGCGGCAAGGGCGAGAAGCGTATCGAGTCCTTGCGTATTGCCGAGATATTCCGCGCTAAGGTCGTGGACACGTCGATCGAGCATTTTGTTTTCGAGTTGACCGGCAAGCCGTCGAAGATCGAGACGTTCCTTCAGCTGATGATGGAGCTGGGATTGGCGGAAGTTTCGCGCACCGGCATCGCAGCGATCGGGCGCGGCTCGGCAACCAATTAGGCGAGAGACAAAAGCGGCGTGCGCGGCTGACTAAATTCGCTTCCGTAGCTTTGCGTTCTCGTGCGCGATGGCCTGAGCCGCCGCCGACATCGTATAATCGTCGTCGTTGACGACGAAGGCCTTCTTGTCGAGCCCGAGGAAGCCGACCGTCCCGTCCCGCGAGGCGTAGAGCGGCACGGCGCTTGGCCGGTTCGACATCGTGACGAAGAATGCCTGCACGTTCGAACGATAGGCGCCGTCGACGTCTCTGGCGCAACGGTCCGGCCCCTCGACCTCGGCGCAGGCATGCAAGGATTTGTAGGACGGAGCCTGGTTCTGGTGCAGTGTGACGGCCGCATCGATGGCCTGCCCGCATTGATCGATCGTCAATTTCCCGGCATCGGCGCAATCGCCCGACGAAATGAAAATTCCGCGCTCTACTGTCGTCTGGCTGCGGGAAACCGCCGTCGCGCTGTTGCCGCAGCCGCCAAGCGCCGCGACCGCAAACAGCATTCCGAATACTGCAAGTTTCTGCATTCCGCCCACCCAAGCCGAAGCGCCTCAACAACCCGAGCTTGCCCGTTCCCGCTTAGCTTTCAGTTAATGATTGTGCTTTGCCCGGCGAAAGTCCGCCCGCCGATCGAACGCGCGCATTGCCACGGCCGCCGAAAGCCCCCGCCATGACCGTTGAATCCTTATGGCGATCTGAGTAGGTTTCGGCTTTATTTCGGGGCGCGCGTGTCTACCGCGCTTCCGATCCTCACAACCCAGCCCGACCGTCGATTCCGACCGGGGAACCCGAAAGGCCGCCCATGCGCGTCTATTACGATCGTGATGCCGACATCAACCTCATCAAATCGAAAAAAGTGGCTGTGGTCGGCTACGGCAGCCAGGGCCACGCGCACGCGCTCAACCTCCGCGATTCCGGCGTCAAGGATGTCGTCATCGCGCTCCGCAAGGGCTCGGCATCGGCTCAGAAGGCTGAGAAGGAAGGCCTCAAGGTCATGGACGTCGCCGAAGCTGCGAAGTGGGCCGACGTCATGATGCTGCTGACGCCGGACGAACTGCAGGCCGACATCTACAAAGAGCACATTGCGCCCAACATGAAGAAGGGCGCGGCGCTGATGTTCGCGCACGGCCTCAACGTGCACTTCAACCTGATCGAACCGCGCGACGATCTCGATGTCGGCATGGTGGCGCCGAAGGGGCCCGGGCACACCGTGCGCGGCGAATATCAGAAGGGCGGCGGCGTGCCATGCCTGATCGCAGTGCATCAGGACAAGAGCGGCAACGCCCACGACCTTTTCCTCTCGTATGCGTCGGCGATCGGCGGGGGCCGCTCGGGCGTCATCGAAACGACGTTCCGCGAGGAATGCGAAACCGATCTTTTTGGCGAGCAGGCAGTTCTCTGCGGCGGCCTCGTCGAGATGATCCGCGCCGGCTTCGAAACGCTCGTCGAAGCAGGCTATGCGCCGGAGATGGCCTACTTCGAATGTCTCCATGAAGTGAAGCTGATCGTCGACTTGATCTACGAGGGCGGCATCGCCAATATGAACTACTCGATCTCGAATACCGCCGAGTTCGGCGAGTATCAGACGGGACCGCGCATCATCACGCCCGAGACCAAGGCCGAGATGAAGAAAGTGCTCGCCGATATTCAGTCGGGCCGCTTCACGCGCGATTGGATGCTCGAGTGCAAGGCGGGCCAGCCGAACTTCAAGGCAACGCGCCGCTTGAACGACAAGCATCAGATCGAAGAGGTCGGCGCCAAGCTTCGCGGCATGATGCCGTGGATCGGCAAGAATAAGCTGGTCGACAAGGTTAAGAACTGATCTCGCCGTTTGCCGCTTAGGCACGCGAGGCAGCGCAAATTATCCACGCGGCGAATTCCCTTCGCCGCGTGATCTTTTATTCAGACATTTCCTGTGTTCTCCTCCCGCTTCCGCCGGGGAGGAGTTTCATTTGTCCATTCCACCGCATCGACCTCTGCAACTCGCGAGGCTTCGCGAGCTGATCGCAAAAACGCTGCTGGCGTTCTTTCTGGCGCTGATCGTGCTGCCGGCCGCTGCGTTTGCCGAGCCTGCTCAGCCCGAAAACGCGCCAGCGGTTGGCACTGGAAATACCAAGCCCGAGCGCGTCGTTATCGGCCTCTACGTCAACGACATTCAGGAAGTCGATTTCCTGACCCACAGCTACGCCGTCGATTTGTACGTCTGGTTTCGCTGGAAATCGCCAAGCCTCAATCCGGCGAAGGCGATGGAATTCATGAATCGCTA
>DATBRP010000108.1:0-8026 GCA_036560245.1 Hyphomicrobium sp. | reverse complement strand
AACGAAAGTCATAAACATTCGTTAAGCTATTTTTTGCCAAACTATTAACAGCTCATTTCAGCCGAGATTATCGACATGCAAGGACCAAGGCGAAGCAGAGCGTTCGGTTTGCGTTGGAGTGCACTTGTTATTGCTGCGTCGGCGGGCGTTTGGGCGACGAGCGCGAGCGCCGTCAGCCTGCAGGTCAAGCTCGCCTGCTCCAAGGACTATCGCGCCCACTGCAGCCAATTCTCGTCCGATAGCCCGGAAGTGCGGCGCTGCATGCGGTCGGCCGGCGAGAAACTTTCTCAGCGTTGTCTTAACGCGCTGATCGCCGCGGGCGAGGTGAGCGAAACCGAAGTCGTTGCCCGGCGCGCGGCGCAGGCGCGCCAGTAAGTATCACCACGGGCCTACATGCCGGCCCTTGACGTTTTTGCTATAACGTCCTTTGTCAGAGACACCAGCCGGCCGGACGGCCGCTGCCGGGCTTCGTTGTGGCGAAGCGGGCTTAAAAGGCTCGCAAGCAAAAACGTCCGGTGGAGGAAAGTCCGGGCTCCTTTATGACACGGTGGCGGCTAACGGCCGCCGGGGGTGACCCCAGGGAAAGTGCCACAGAAAATATACCGCTCGCCTTCGCAGCTAACGCTGCTGCGGCGCGGCAATCCCGCAAGGGCCTGCTGTGCCAAAGCCCGAAAGGGCGGTGAGTAAGGGTGAAAAGGTGCGGTAAGAGCGCACCGCGCGTCTGGCAACAGACGTGGCAGGGCAAACCCCACCGGGAGCAAGATCGAATAGGGGTGGGCGCGCGGAGCGGGAAACCGCAGGCGCGAGGCGTGTCATGACGCTACTCACCCGGGTTGATTGCACGAGGCGCTTAGCAATAGGCGTCCCAGAGGAATGACCGTCGCGGAGGCAACTCCAGACAGAACCCGGCTTACAGGCCGGCTGGTATTTTTTCTTAGTTGGTTCGCTACGCTTATTTTTGCCAAGGGATCAGCATTGAAACGCGATCCTGATAGTGCCGGTATTCGTCCCCGAAAAGACTAACTAAATCGCGTTCTTCAAAGAAAATGCCGACCAGAATGTAAGCCGTGGTGCCTACGGCAAACAACAGATGCCCGACCGTCATTGTCGGCGTCGCCCAGAAGGCTACGATAAATCCCAGATAGATCGGATGTCGTACCAATTTATAGAAAAGCGGAGTGCGGAACTTCGGTTCTGGCATCGCTTTTCCGGCAAGGTTGTTCGCGACTTGATGCAGGCCGAATAACTCGAAGTGATTGATCAGGAAAGAGCTGACGAGAACGATCGCCCAGCCAATAAGCGACAGAGCCATGACAGCGGTTGACAGCAGCGGGTTGTCGATGTGCCAGATCACCGTGGGCATCGGGCGCCATAACCAGAAGAGCAGAATAAGTGCGAGGCTGGAACACAGCACATAGGTGCTGCGCTCGATTGAAGTCGGCATCCAATGAGTCAGCCATAGCTTGAACGGCCTACGTGCCATGACGCTATGCTGGATGGCGAATATCAGGAGCAGCAGAACATCGATGATCAGTGCCTCACGGGCGGATATGACTCCGCCCGTGTCTATCGTCTTTGGAACAAAGCGGTTCGTCACGAAACCGATGGCATAGAGGAATGTCGCGAAAAATATCGCGTAGCAAACAACTCCGTAGATAAACGCTGCCAATCTTCCGCGGGTCATACGGGTTGGCCTTATTTGTGCGAGCTATCGCGGTGTTTTCGTTTCTACGAGTTTGCGATAGAGATGCCATGTCGCGTGCCCAAGTATGGGCAGAACAATTGCGAGGCCAAGCAGGAACGGCAAGGCTCCGAGCAAAAGGCCGACGGCGACGATCAATCCCCATAATGCGATGGGAACCGGGTTCTCGATCGCGGCGCGCACCGATGTTCGCATTGCAGTTCCGGCGCTGACGTCGCGGTCGACGAGCATCGGGAATGACACCACGCTGATGACGAGCACCAGAACCGCGAAAACAAAACCGATGACATTGCCGACGACGATCAATTGCGTGCCTTTGGCCGTTGTCAGCAATTGATTCAGGAATACACGCGGTGACGACGCTTCGCCGCCGAAAATCTGCGTATGGATGAGATTGGCCGCGTAGAGCCATCCGACGAAGATTGCAGCGAGTAAAATACCCAGGCGCCAAATCGCGCCAATTGCAGGTCTGTGGAGGACATCGAACGCGCGGGCAGGAGAGGCATCGAGTCCTTGTTCGCGGCGGCGGCTCAATTCGTAGAGTCCGATCGCAACGAAGGGGCCGAGCAATGCGAAGCCTGCAGCCATCGGATAAAGCAGGTGCAGCAACTCGTAGCCGAAGAGAAGGCGTGCGAGAATGAGGCCGACAACCGGGTAAATGATGCATGCGAAGAACACGTGCGTCGGCATCGCGCGAAAGTCATCGATGCCTTTAGCCAGCGAATCCCACACATCACCGGTGGTGATTTTTCGAATCGCCGGCTCGCCGTCGCGCCAGAGAGCCGAGGCGGGCCAACGAAGTTCGACGCCCGGATAAAGGACGTGTCGCGAAAGATCGGTCTCAGGTTTTGAATTTGCCATGGTGGCACCCTTGGACTGTGGTGCCTTGGGCCGAGTCAGACCTTCAGCACGCGCTGCGCGGCCCCCGTTCTGCCTGTCCTTTGATGATGCGCCGATAGATGTAGCGGTCAAGTCAGCTTGGCGTGACTGCCGTTGATTTTATTTAACATTCTGAAATTCCAAAAAATTACGTGCTCGCGCATGGCTTTTCGAGCCAACGTGGGCCGTTTTACGTGGTGCAATTCCGCTTCTGGGCGTAAATATCCTTAATAAACCGTTGACGACCACATCATCCCATGCGATCCCATGAATGCCCGTCCGCACCGGGCAGGACACCGTGGTTGGGCGCCGGGTTTGGTAGAGGGCCCAGATCTGAGCGACCGCCACGGGGCCCGTTTCTCTTTTTTGTTTGTTTCGGGCGACACGCGTTCCGCGCGCCGGCCGCCCGAAACGGGATTTCCGGCTCTGGCGGCCGGCTCCGCGAAGCGGAGTCGCCGGGGCCAACTCAAAGCGTAGCGACCAGTAGCGAGTGAGGAGGACGAGGCTTCGTTAGCTGGGAGATGGACCGTTTTGTCTCGACATTCACAAACAAGATCGACGCCAAAGGCCGGGTCTCGATTCCAGCCTCGTTTCGCGCCGTTCTCGAACGCGACGGCTATGCCGGCGGTCTCTACTGCTACCCCTCGCTCGATGCTCCTGCACTCGATGCTGGCGGCGAAAGACTTGCAAAAAAGATCGACGGGCTTCTCGCGGGCCTGCCGGATTATTCGGACGAGCGCGACGAACTTTCTGTCGCACTCTACGGCGACGTCCAGGTTCTCACGATCGATGGCGACGGCCGCATCGTCCTTCCTGAAAGCCTTCGTGCGCACACCGGCCTGGACACCGCCGTCACGTTTGTTGGCCTCGGTGACAAGTTCCAGATCTGGGAGCCAGGCCGTTTCGAAAAGCGCCGGACGGAAGCGCGCAGCAAAGTCCAGGTGACGCGCAAACTTTTTGCAGCGGGTAGCCGTTCGTCGAAAGACGACGGCGACGAAGGAGCACGGGAATGACGCGGGGCGGCGAGGCAGAGGGAGCCTCGCAGGGGCCCGATGGAAAGCCTCCGCGCCACGTTCCCGTGCTCATCTCGGAAGTGCTCGAAACCATCGCGCCGAAGGACGGCGAAATCTACATCGACGGTACGTTCGGCGCGGGCGGCTATACGCGCGCCATTCTCCAGGCAGCAAACTGCAACGTTCTGGCGCTCGATCGCGACCCGAATGCCATTCGTGGTGCTGCGCCGTTGCAAGCAGAATTCGGTCAGCGCCTGACTCTGGTGCAATCGCCTTTCAGCCAACTCGAAGACGCGGCTCGCGACGCGCTGGGGGACGTGCTGCCGGACGGCATCGTTCTCGACATCGGCGTCTCGTCGATGCAGCTCGACGATGCGGGACGAGGCTTTTCATTCCAACACGACGGCCCACTCGACATGCGCATGTCGGACGATGGGATGACGGCTGCCGACTTCATCAACGACGCCGAGGAAGAGGATATTGCCAACGTCATCTACACGTTCGGCGAAGAACATAAGTCGCGCTCGATTGCGCGTGCCATCGTGAGGCGGCGAGCCGAAACGCCGTTCACGCGCACGCTAGAACTCGCCGATGCGGTGTCGCGTGTTTTTCATGGCCGCAAGGTTGACGGGCGTCACCCGGCGACGCGTACTTTTCAGGCGCTGCGCATCTACGTCAACGACGAGCTCGGCGAACTGGCAGGCGCGTTGTCGGCAGCGGAACGCATCCTGAAGCCCGGAGGCCGTCTGGTCGTCGTTTCGTTTCACAGTCTCGAAGACCGGATCGTTAAAAGATTCTTTACGGAGCGAAGCGGCAAGACCGCGTCAGGCTCGCGGCATTTGCCACCCGGATCGATAAAAATGACGCCCCCAAGTTTCCGACTTGTTAACTCGCGGCCGTTAACACCTTCTAAAGGTGAATTGGATGTGAACCCGCGTGCTCGCTCGGCACGCCTCAGAGCTGCGCTACGCACGGATGCGGGTCCGTGGCCTCTCGATCTTGAAACTCTGGGTTTTCCAGGTTTGCGAAGTTAGCGTCTCGGTTGAGGCGGTAGTTAACAGGGGACATACCTCAGATGCGCCTCTTAAACGTTACGGCCTTCTTCTTCGCGATTGCCAGCGCGCTTCTTCTTTACGGCCTTAACTATGATACGCGCGGCCTGGAAGCCGAAGTGCACGCCAAGGAACGCGTCGCCGAGCGTGCCCGCAACGACATCGCGGTCCTAAAGGCCGAGCGCGGACATCTGGCGCGACCGGACAGAATTGACACGCTGGCTCGGCAGCTGGGGCTTTCTCCGCCGAGGTCCGACCAGTTCGAGGACGGGCGCGAGGTTTCGGAACTCAATGAGCATCAGGAAGGCGGCAATGGCCGTTGATCTCGATGTCGAAATGGGGCGACCGGGGAACGGCGACGACGTTCGCAGGCGGCGCACGAGAAACCTGACCGAGAGGGGCGTCTACGCTTTCCTTTTTTTCGCTTTCGCGGAAGTCGCAATCCAGCTTCTCTCGTTGGCTCTTAGTCATCAGCCGGGCGTCACGCTGGCGCTATCGGAAGCGGTGGCGACAAGTTTCAGTCGTCCGGATATCGTCGATCGCGACGGGCGGCTTCTCGCGACCGATCTTGAAGCGCCTTCAATCTACGCCGATCCCGGTGTCGTGATCGACCGCGACGAGCTGGTCGAAAAGCTGACGACGGTTCTGCCCGATATCGACACGAAAGACTTACTGAAAACGCTTTCCGACCGGTCGCGCCGATTTGTATGGGTGCGCCGCGGCGTGTCGCCGAAGATCGCGCAGATGGTGCATGATCTCGGCCTGCCGGGCCTTTCGTTTCGCTATGAGCTGAAGCGCGCTTATCCTGCCGGTGCTCTCGCGGGGCATGTGCTCGGCGCCGTCAATGTCGACAACCGCGGTGTCAGCGGCATCGAGAAATACATTGACGACAAGATCGGCGTCGATCCCGTGCACGCGGCGGTGCTGTCGTCGCGGGCCCCGGTGCGGCTTTCCCTCGACATGGGTGTGCAGCACGCGCTCGAGGACGAACTCGACGCCGCCGACAAGCGCTATAAGACGCAGGGCGCCGCCGGTCTCGTTCTCAACATCAAGACAGGTGAAATCTTGGCGAGCGCGTCGCTGCCGCGAGTCGATCCGACGTGGCCGTCCCAAGCTCTCGACGCTAAGCACATCGATCGGATGACGGGGGGCACCTATGAGCTTGGCTCGGTGTTCAAGACGTTGACGATCGCGATGGCGTTCGATGAGGGCCTGGCGCAGCCCAACACGATGATCGACGTACGCAAGCCATTGGAAGTCGGACGCTTTACGGTGACGGATTTCCATCCAGCGGGTCGGCCGTTGAGCGTGACGGAGATCTACACGCATTCCTCGAACGTTGGAGCGGGAATGCTGGCCCTGCAGGCAGGGCCGGAAAAGCTCGAAGCGTTTCTGCGCAAGTTCGGAATGTTGACGCCGCTCAAGACCGAAGAAGGGACAGTTGCGGCGCCGCAGGTGCCACCGGCCTGGAATCGTGCCTCGACGATCACGGTATCCTACGGACACGGTATCGCCGTTGCGCCTTTGCAATTTGCGGCGGCGGCGGCGACGATCCTCAACGGCGGCAAGCCGGTGCACCCCACCTTCTTGCGAAGGTTCGACGCTGGTGCGGCGGAGGGGAAACCACTCGTCACGGAGCTGACGTCGCGCAGGATGGCGCAGCTGATGCGCCTCAACGTCACCAGCCCGGATGGGACGGGCAAGGAAGCGGATGTGCCCGGCTATCGCGTCGGCGGCAAGACCGGCACGGCGGATGTCGCTTCACACGGAGGTTATTCTTCGAAATCGGTGATCTCGTCGTTTCTCGGTGCATTTCCGATGGACGATCCGCAATATCTGACGTTCATCGTTCTGTTCGAGCCGAAAGGCACGGCGGAAACGCACGGTCAACATACGGCGGGCTACACTGCGGCGCCGGTGACCGGCCGCCTCATTGCACGCATCGCCGGTCAGCTGGGCGTCGAGCCGATGAATGTCGCGGCAAGTCAGTGAGGAGTGTCGCCTCGGGCCCCATGATTTGACGGCGGTGGGCGCAGCCTCGTATCTAACATCGTGAATTGAATACGGCTTCGCCGGGGCGAACATGAGCGGACGACAGGGTAAGGGGTGTCATGCGGCTTAGCGATGTGCTGCCGGCTGATATCGAGCCGCCGCCGGGAGCCGACACCGTTCTCGTCACCGGCATAACCGCCGCGAGCGCCGCCGTCGGGCCCGGTGCGATTTTTGCCGGTCTTCCCGGCTCGAAAGTCGACGGCGCCGCTTTCGTTCCCGAGGCCATCGCACGTGGCGCCAGCACCGTCATTGTCGGCAAGGGCAAGGCGATTATCGTGCCGCCGAGCGTCACTCTGATTGAAGTCGAAAATCCGCGCGCGGCGCTGGCGAAGATCGCGGCGAAGTTTGCGGGTAAGCAGCCGCGTTGCGCCGTCGCGGTGACGGGCACGAGCGGCAAAACATCGGTCGCCGATTTCGCGCGACAGATTTTTTCAAGCCTTGGCCATAAGGCGGCGTCGGTCGGAACGATCGGCATCGTGAAGCCCGATGGCGCGGTCTACGGCTCGCTGACGACGCCAGATCCGGTGACGTTGCATGCGACGCTTGCGGCGCTCGCCGATGAAGGCGTCACGCACTTGGCGTTCGAAGCGTCTTCGCACGGACTCGATCAGCATCGTCTCGACGGTGTCGTGCTGACGGCTGCCGCCTTCACGAACCTCGGCCGCGACCACATGGATTATCACGCGACCGAAGACGCCTATTTGAACGCCAAGCTACGGCTCTTCACGGAATTGCTTGAGCCCGGCCAGTCTGCGGTCATCAATACCGACGGTGCACGCTCGGGCGATGTTGCCGCTGCCGCGAAAGCGCGGGGGCTTCGTCTGCTGACTGTCGGCACGGCGGGTGAAACGCTCAAGCGGACGTCGCTAACGCGCGATGGCTTCCAGCAGCGCATCGGAATTCTTTCCGATGGCCGGACTTACGATGTGCGCTTGCCGCTGGTCGGCGCTTATCAGGTCGAAAACGCGCTCGTCGCCGCCGGGCTTGCGATTGCGACGGGGGAAGAGACGGGTGCGGTGCTTGACGCGCTGAGCAGTCTCAGGGGCGTGCCGGGGCGGCTCGAGATCATCGGCGAAAAGAATGGCGGTCTCGCCGTTGTCGATTATGCGCACAAGCCTGAAGCGCTCGAGGCCGCACTTGATGCGTGCCGCCCGTTTGCGACGGGCCGGCTCATTTCCGTGTTCGGGTGCGGCGGTGATCGAGATAAGGGCAAGCGTCCGATCATGGGCCGCATTTCGGTAGAGAAGGCGGATATCACCATTGTGACAGACGACAATCCGCGCACCGAGGAGGCAGCCGCTATCCGCAAGCAAATTCTCGCCGGTGCG
>DATBRP010000107.1:0-5417 GCA_036560245.1 Hyphomicrobium sp. | reverse complement strand
CCGCTCGGCCTGCGCCTTCGCTTCGCTGCGCGTGAGCTTGACGAGCGTTCCCGTGAACACCACCGTCTTGCTTGTGATCGGCGACTCCTTCGTCTGCGTTCGCTCGAACGGCTTCACCGTCATTTCCTTGAGCAACGCCGCGATCTGCTCGCGGTTGTGCGGCTCGCCGAAGAAATCGATCAGTGCGTCGACCACCGTTTCCCCTATACCCTCGATGTCGTCGATCTCCCGATAGGCCTCGCTCTCTTTTCCGCCATCGATCGCGGCGTTGACCGCCGTCAGCAGAGCGTCGAACGTTATGTGCGCCTTGGCCAGATCCTTGGCCGTCGTCTCGCCGATGTGGCGAATGCCAAGTCCAAATAGAAATCGGTCGAGCGGTACATTGCGCCGGGCGTCGATCGCAGCAAAGAGCTTGCGAACCGACGTCTCTTTGAACCCCCTCACTTTCGTCAGTGGCTCATCCGAAGCGTGATCACGCTTTTCGAGCGTAAAGATATCGGCCGCCGACTTGATGCGGCCTGTCTCGAAAAAGAACTCGATCTTTTCCGCACCGAGACCTTCGATGTCGAGAGCGTTACGCGACACGAAGTGTTTCAATCGCTCCTTGACCTGCGCCGGGCAGATCAATCCGCCGGTACAACGGCGAACGACGTCGGCTGCGTTGCCGTCTTCGTCAGCTTCGCGCACCGCGTGGCTCTTGCAGATCGGGCACAGTGCCGGAAATTCAAACGGCTTCGCGCTTTTTGGACGTTTATCCAGAACGACTTCGACGATCTGTGGAATGACGTCGCCGGCGCGCTGGACGACAACGGTATCCCCCTCGCGAATGTCTTTGCGCGCGATCTCGTCCTCGTTGTGCAAGGTCGCGTTCGATACCACGACGCCGCCGACGGTAACGGGCTCAAGCTTGGCAACCGGCGTCAGCGCCCCCGTTCGCCCGACCTGAATATCGATCTTGTTCAGCACCGTCGTCGCGCGTTCGGCAGCAAATTTGTGCGCGATGGCCCAGCGCGGCGAACGCGATACAAAGCCAAGCCGTTCCTGATAATCGAGGCGATTGACCTTATAGACAACGCCGTCGATGTCGTAGCCGAGCTTGGCCCGCCGGCTCTCGATCTCGCGATAAAATGCAATCAGATCGTCGGCCGTGTTCGTGACGCGCATCTCGGGGTTGACCGGCAGCCCCCACTGCTTGAACGCGGCGACCACCCCCGCCTGCGTGGCGGCCGGCAGCTTCGAAGCGGCGCCCCAAGCATAGGCAAAGAAACGCAACGGCCGCTTCGCCGTGATCGAAGCATCGAGCTGGCGCAACGAACCGGCGGCGGCATTACGTGGATTGGCGAAAATCTTGTCGCCGCTCACGGCCTGCGCCGCGTTGAGCTTGGCGAAATCGTCGTGCCCCAGGTAAATCTCGCCGCGAATGTCGATGACGTCGGGAACGCCCTTGCCCTTGAGCGTGTGTGGAATTCCCGAAATCGTCATGACGTTGGCCGTGACGTTCTCGCCTTCGGTTCCGTCGCCGCGCGTCGCGGCTTGCACGAACCGGCCACCCTCGTATCGAATCGAGATCGACAACCCATCGATCTTCGGTTCGGCGGTAACATCTAGTGCGTCATCCGCCGTGAGATTCAGGAACCGCCTGACGCGTGCAACGAAATCGATAACATCTTGATCGTCGAAGGCGTTGCCGAGCGACAGCATCGGCACGTCGTGACGTATCTTGCCAAACGCTGCGACCGGCGCGGCGCCGACCTTCTCGCTCGGGCTGCCGGCGCGTTTAAGCTCGGGATTCGCTTTTTCGAGTTCGTTCAGCCGGCGGCGAAGCGCGTCGTAATCGGCATCCGAGATTTCAGGCGCATCGTCCCTGTAATAGAGCGCATCGTGATGCGAGATCTCTGCCGACAGGCGAGCAATCTCAGCCTCCGCCGTTTCTGCGGCCGGAGCGGACTTGCCCCCCGGCTGCCGTGTGCTTTTCGTACTTTTCTTGGCCATCGAGATAGAGGATCTGCCGCGACACAAACAAAACGCGGCTGGTTATCCCTGCCGCGTCTCGAAATCTAGCACAAAGCAAAATCGATTGAGATTAACCGCTACCCAATCCGAATTTCGGAACAGCCTTCCAGGCTTTGGTAAGCCAGGAATCGGCGTCCGGACGTGGTCCGACGCCGCCGGACTGCAGCAGCGCGTAAGAGTCTTTATACCACCTGCTGTCTGGGTAGTTGTGGCCGAGGATCGCAGCCGCATTCTGGGCTTCGCTGACGATGCCGAGCGCCATGTATGCCTCGACCAGTCGTGCCAGCGCCTCTTCGACGTGCGCCGTCGTCTGATAGTCGCTCACAACGGTCTTGAAGCGGTTGATAGCCGCCACGTAGTTGTGTTCGTTGAGATAGTACCGGCCGACTTCCATCTCCTGCGCCGCGAGATTGTCCTGGCAGATGCGGATTTCGTTGTCGGCGTCGCGCGCGTATTCGCTATCCGGGTAGCGCGTCTTCAATATCTTGAGCTGCTCCATCGCCTTTCGGGCAGGCGTCTGGTCGCGGTTCGCCGTCTTCAAGTCGTCGAAATACGCCTGGGCGATGATGTGATGCGCCATCGGGGTTTCTTTCGTACCCGGATGCAGAGCAATGTAGCGCTCTGCCGACGCGATGGCCTCTGGAGCCTTGCCGGCGCGATAGTAGGCATAAGCCGCCATCACGATCGATTTTCGGGCCTCGGGCGAATAAGGGTGTTCGCGGTCGACGGCTTCGAACTGCTTCGCAGCGTCGTCGAAGTTACCTTTCGCCATCATGGCATCGGCGTCGGCGAACATCTTTGATGGCGGGTCAGGATTGAGTACCGAAGTATCGACTTTGCCCGATGCGCAGCCGGAGACAACAATCGTAATGACAAGCGCGAACGCGCTTAGAGCCCTTCTAATGTCCCCTGCAAATCTTGTCATGCGCCGCGTTACTTCCCACCCTGGCCCACGTTACTCTCCGTCGATGGCCACCTCATCGATGGCCGCGACCCGGATAGCATTTCGTTGCTAGATCCGAAAGGGTAGTGCGAGTCTATCGATTGCCCAAAGCCCAGCGCCGGTCTTATCGGTGGAATGTGGTGCATTCCGGGCCGATAACGACAAGCCTTCCGGTCAGCTGAATAAGCGTTCCGGCGCGCTATTCGGCGGCGGCAGAGGCAATCGCTGACGGAGCAATCTGAACTGGAGTCCGGGTTGCCCGCGTCTTCGGAGCCTGCGCGACCGTCCAGTTCGACGCATCGGCGAACAGTTCCTGAAGCACCATCGAATTGAGACGATGGCCGCCCCGATAGGAGCGATATGCACCGAGCAATGGCATGCCGGCAAGCGCCAGATCACCAACCGCATCGAGCATTTTATGGCGCACGAACTCCTGTGGATAACGGAGCCCTTCGCGGTTCATAACTTTGCCTTCGCCGATGGCGACGGTGTTGGAAAGATCGGCGCCGAGCGCCAGACCCGCTTTCCACAATTTTTCGACGTCGCTCATGAAGCCGAATGTGCGGGCGCGGGAAAGTTCGTGACGGAAGATGCCCGGACTCATCTCGTATTGCAGCCGCTGACGGCCGATGACGGGCGAGGTGAAATCGATTTCGACGTCCATGCGGAAACCCGCATACGGCTCAAGTGTCCCCCAACAGCCGCCTTCTTCGACGCGAACAGGCTTCAAGACCTTGATATATTTGCGCGGCTCGGAAAGCTCGCGGATACCGACCCGATCAATGGCTTCGACGAATTCCGCCGAACTGCCGTCCATGATCGGCACTTCTTTGCTGTCGATCTCGATGTACAGATTGTCGATGGAAAGGCCGCGAAGGGCGGCGAGAAGATGTTCGACGGTTCCGACCGTCGTACCCGCATCATCACCGATAACGGTGCAAAGCGTCAGATTTTTGACATTGGCAACGTGTGCCGCGATTTCCGAGACGACTCTTCCCCGTTTCGTAACGAGAAAGCGGAGCCCAGTATCAGCCTCTGCTGGATGCAGTGTGAGTGATACCGGAGCTCCGCTGTGCACCCCCGTGCCTGTCAACTGGATTTCGCGGGCAAGCGTGGTTTGCCGCGCACCGATGAATCGATTCGACATACAGCGCCGTCCCTCATTTATTGGTGGGCCGCTGCTCCCCAGCATTTATGCGGCCGACCACCCCCTGACTGACGTGCAGTACCTTCTTATTTTTGCCAGCCTGCCGGCCTTATTTGGCCGTGTCCATGCTGTCTAAAGGTTCAGCACATAAAGTCGATGCACAAAAGCTAACTGCTTCGCTTAACACCGACAAATCACGCTTTCTTACACTCTGTTACGCTTCAGCAACCATGCTTGACGGCTTGACCGTCTTGATGCAGGCGCGAATCACCGGCGCTCTCGTCCCACGAAAACAGGTAGCGATCCGACGTCGTCGCCACCGTTCGATGACTGCGCGGCGTTCTTCTGATGAGGCGACTTCGCGTTTCGGCTGAAGTTCGTCAGACGTCCAAAAAAGCCCTGTTTTCCTTGCTCTTCTGCACTTCTTCCGGAAACGCCGTGATGCGCATTCCATTCCTTCTGCGCTTGCGGAGGAAAATCCTCGATCGCTGGAAGGCGACGCGACGCACGCTGAAATTCCGTAGGCGCTTGCGGCTCGAAGTGATGTCCCTGAGAAGGCGCGGAACCCGGCGGCGGCAACGGCGGCGTGCGCAACAATGCATTTCCCGTGAGTGGTGGGAAATTTTCTAGACCGTCTTCGATCATCACATTGCCCGGCGCGATCCAACTGTCGCGAGCGGTGACCGATGAGTCGCCATAATTCGAGGGAGAATAATTTTGCGGTGCACTCGGCTCTGCGGGCTGGAGCGCTTCGGCGAGCCGGCGCTGCAAATCTCCCGGGGGCGGGGCCACCATTCCCCTCGTTTGCTGGTATGGCGGCGTTTGCGGGGATTGCGCAGCATGAGCATTTCCGTCGACCGTGGTTATCGTTGAACCGGCGCCAGGAGCAGCGAAGCCCGGATGCTGTCCACGAGGCACGCCAAATTGCTCGTTCGGCCGGTTATTCATGCCGGAAGCGACGATCGACACGCGCAACCTGTCACCCAGTTGCTCGTCGAATGTGGCGCCGACGATGATATTCGCCTCGGAATCGACTTCCTGGCGAACCCGGCTCGCGGCTTCGTCCACCTCGTAGAGGGTCATATCGCGGCCGCCCGATATCGACAGCAGCAGACCTCGCGCCCCTCGGAGCGTCACATCGTCGAGCAATGGATTTGCGATTGCTTCTTCGGCTGCGAGAATGGCGCGTCGTTCGCCGGTCGCTTCGCCCGTTCCCATCATGGCCGTGCCCATGCCGCTCATAATCGTGCGGACGTCGGCAAAGTCGAGATTGATGAGGCCTTCTTTCAGCACCAGCTCCACGATGCACGCGAC
>DATBRP010000106.1:0-2383 GCA_036560245.1 Hyphomicrobium sp. | reverse complement strand
ATGACTCGCGCCCGTGATCGTCTCTATGTCGCGGGCTTCGAAGGCAGGAAGCGCGCCCCAGGCTGCTGGTATGATCTGATCCTGGACGCGTTGAAGCCGGGCTTGAGCGAAATCGACGTCGGCGACGGACGCATCGGGTGGCGTCTCTCTGAGTCTCAAACGGCGAAGCTGGAAAAGCAGCGCGAAGAGAAAAATCAAAGGCCGGACAGCGAGGAACGCCCCGCCTTCGCGACGCGTCGCGCTCCCGCCGAGCCGAAGCTTTCTGTTCCGCTCGCGCCGTCGCGGCTCGAACCGTATGCCCCGGATGCCGAAGGCGAACCGGTGATGTCCACGAAGCGCGACGCCGCTGCGACATTCGACGGCCCATCGCCGCTGTCGGGCAATGCCGAGAATCGCTTTCTTCGCGGAACGCTGACGCATGCATTGTTGCAGCATCTGCCCGCCGTGGCGGCAGGCGAGCGCGAGCGAATTGCCAAGACCTTCGTCGAGAAGCGCGGCGCTGCCCTGACCGAGAAGGCGCGCGCCGGCATCGTCCGCGAAACGTTGGCTATTCTCTCCGCGCCGGGATTTGCAACGCTGTTCGGCCAGAACAGCATTGCCGAGGTTCCGATCGCCGCCGTCATTCCGCGCCCCAACGGCAAGGGCCCGGCGCTCGACCTTTCCGGACAAATCGACAGGCTTGCCGTAACGGACGATGAAGTGCTGATCGTAGACTACAAGACGAACCGACCGCCGCCGTCGAAGGTCGAATTGGTTGCCGACGCCTACCTTTATCAGCTGGCCGCCTACAGGCTGGCGCTGCGGGAAATTTACTCAGGGCGGGAGATACGGGCAGCGCTGCTGTGGACCGATGGGCCCCGTCTCATGGAGATTCCCGCAGGAATCCTCGACGCTTTCGAATCACGCCTTTGGGACCTCGACGTTCAGAGTCTTGACGCCCCCTGAGGCAATACCTACTTGTGGGGTCGGCTTTGTTGGCTATGTGCAAACACCACAAAGCGGGTTCGGCTTGTATCACCCGACCCGAAATGGAGAATAATCAATGGCTAACGCTGTAACAGACGCAAGCTTCGATGATGAGGTTCTGAAGTCGAACGAACCTGTGCTCGTCGACTTCCACGCCACGTGGTGCGGGCCCTGCAAGGCCATGGCGCCGGCGCTCGATCAGGTTGCCAAAGAGCTGACGGGCAAGGTCAAGGTCGTCAAGGTTGACGTTGACGAGAACCCGCGCGTAACCGGCACCTACGGCATCCGTGCAATGCCGACATTGCTGATCTTCAAGGGCGGCAAGGTCGCGGCGCAGCATACCGGCGCGATCGTGCAGAAGAAGAAGCTTGAGGACTGGATCAACTCGAGCGTCGCAGCCGAAGTCTGATAATCGGCCGTAACGTGGAATCCGAAAGGCCCCGAATTTGCGGGGCCTTTATTTTTTGGACCTCTGCTTCCTCACATCTGACGGCGAGAGGAAAACGCGCTTAGCGAATGTCGTCCGCGCTCGGCACGACGACGGCGAAGATATCGTGCAGAGCCGTCAGGCTGGCGTCGTGCATATCTTTGGCGGAAACGACTCCGCCGGTCGGATTGGCCAGCGAACGCGTCGCCGTAGCGTTGCCAACTACCGTCGCGCGATAGCCGTGGTTGAATGCGGCACGCGCGGTTGAGTTGACGCAGACGTGCGTCATGAAGCCGACGAGCGCCACGTCCTCGACGCCATAGCTCTTGAGCAAATCGTCGAGGTTCGTCTTTTCAAACGAGCTTGGGTAATTCTTGACGACGACCGGCTCGCCGTCTCGCGGCTTCACGATGTCGGCGATAGCCCCAATGCGATCATTGACGTCATAGGGCGAGCCTACGCCCGCATCATGCTGGATGTGAATGATTGGCCGGCCGGCGTCGCGATAACGAGCGAGAAGGTTCTGACAATGCACGAGCGCAGGTTCCACGCCGTCGAGCTGCATTACGCCTTCGCGATACGTCGTCTGACAATCGATCAGGATCAGCGCCGACTTATCGACCGTTGTCGGCGTATGCCCCAAGCCGGTGATCTCGCGCAGCGTCTTTGAAGCAGGCATCGCGTGCCTCCGAACATTAGATTGCGGATGGGAAAGCTCAGACGGCGGGCCGGTCGACACCCGTCGGCGGCGGACCAACCCGGTCGAGTTCATCGCTTTCGGCATCGGTGAAGACGCGCGATCTGGTCAAAAATCGCACGCCCTCAGGCGACTCAACCGAAAAGCCGGAGCCACGACCCGGCACGACGTCGATGACAAGGTGCGTGTGCTGCCAGTATTCGAACTGGGACTTCCCCATATAGAACGGCTGGCCGCCAATCTCGCCCATGTAAACGTCTTGAGCGCCGACTTTGAAATCGCCGCGCGGATAA
>DATBRP010000105.1:0-5096 GCA_036560245.1 Hyphomicrobium sp. | reverse complement strand
GGAACAAGATGTCACTCGGGTCGTTGTGCCCTTTGAAGACAACCGGTTGCTAACGCAGCTGCTCGGCGAATACGACAGCCATCTCGCACTTATCGAAGACCGCCTAGGCATTGACGCGCACGCACACGGCAACGTCGTGATTCTGACGGGCGCGGCCAATTCCTGCGCAATCGCCCGCGAAGTTTTGGAAAAGCTCTACATGCGCATAGCTAAAGGCGAAACGGCCGGAGCGGGCGACATCGACGGACTGATCCGCCACGCGCGCGCCGAGGGAACGGTGGCGGACGGACAGGCCCAGGTCGCGACGCGGCGCAAAGTCGTGAAGGCGCGCACGCCGACGCAGAGCACCTACATGCGCGCCATCGAGAAAAAAGATCTGGTTTTCGGACTTGGTCCCGCAGGTACCGGCAAAACCTACATCGCGGTGGCTTTCGCGGCGCAGTGCCTTGAGCGCGGCGTCGTCGAACGCATCATTCTTTCGCGCCCTGCCGTTGAAGCCGGCGAGCGCCTTGGCTTTCTGCCGGGCGATATGCGGGAGAAGGTCGATCCGTATCTCCGGCCACTTTACGATGCTCTCTACGACGTTCTGCCGCCTGAGAAGGTTGAGCGCGACATCGAAACCGGCGTGATCGAAATTGCACCGTTGGCCTTCATGCGTGGCCGCACGCTCGCCAATGCTTTCGTCATTCTCGACGAAGCGCAGAACACGACGAGCATGCAAATGAAGATGTTCCTGACCCGCATCGGCGAGGGCTCGAAAATGGTCGTGACTGGCGATCCGTCGCAGATCGATCTTCCGCCCGGCATGAAGTCGGGACTCGTCGAAGCGGTCGAATTGCTCACCGAAGTCGATGATATCTCGATCGTGCGCTTCGCCGCCGCCGATATCGTGCGCCGCGATCTCGTCGCCAAGATCGTCGATGCCTACGAGAAGCCGAAGTAAGGGCCAATGTCCGCTTCCTTAAAGTCGGCGCCTCCGGTGCTCGAAGTCGAAGTCATTGAGGACGACGGCGATTGGTCGGCTTTGCCGGATGTCGAAGCCCTTGTCGGACGCGCGGCCGCTGCCGTCGCGAGGGCGGGCGTCGCGAGGTCGCCGGGCGTGATTGCGGTCGCGCTCTCGTCCGATGCCAACGTCGAAGGTCTCAACGGACAATTTCGCGGCAAGGCCAAGCCAACCAACGTCCTTTCATTCCCGGCCGGTCCCGGCGCTCCGGACGGCTTTATCGGCGACGTCATATTGGCGTGCGAAACCGTCGCGCGGGAAGCTGATGAGCAGGGCGTGCCGCTTTCGCATCATATGCAACACTTGGTGGTGCATGGCATGCTGCACCTTTTAGGCTATGATCATATCTCAGCCGCCGATGCCGAACGTATGGAAGCCCTTGAAATTTCAATTCTTTCCGATTTGGACATCGCAAATCCCTACACGGGCGCGCTGGAAACCGGTACAAGCGAGTGACCGCTCCCCCAACGCATGGCCATGACTGACAACACACACGATAAAACTGCATCCGACGTCGTTGCCGAAGAAGGCCGATCGCCCGGCGCTCAACGATGGCTGCAGGTTCTCCGCGGCAAGCTTGGGTTTGCCATGCCGCAAAGCGTTCGCGATGCGCTCGAAGGCGCATTGAAGACTGACGCATCGACGAGTTTCACCGACGCGGAACGCAAAATGCTGGAGCGCTTGCTCCGCTTCGGCGCGAGCCGCGTCGTGGAACTTATGATCCCGCGCGCCGACATTACAGCGCTCGATGAAAATGATCCGATTTCCGAATTGCTGAAGACGTTCGATGAAGCGGGCGTCTCGCGAATTCCGTTGTTTCGCGAAACGCTGGATGATCCACGCGGCATGATCCACATCAAGGACCTGTTCCGCTGGCTCATGGCGGAGGCAACCGGACAGCCCCTCGAGGCCGCAAAGTCGCGGAACGGAGGCGAAGTTTCGGCGGTGGGTATCGTCGAGCTTCGCAATCTCGATCTCAGCCGGCCAATCACGACGGTGAAAATTCGCCGACAGATTCTTTATGTGCCGCCGTCAATGCCGGCGATCGATTTGCTGATCCGCATGCAGTCGACGCGCATCCACATGGCGCTCGTCGTCGATGAATACGGCGGCACGGATGGCCTCGTCACCATCGAGGACCTGATCGAGCAGGTCGTCGGCAATATCGAGGACGAGCACGACGACGACGAGGAAATCAACATCGTTTCGGACCCGAAACTCGGCCTCATCGCCGATGCGCGGACGCCGATCGAAGAGCTCGAGAAGCATCTCGGATTGAAGCTCGTGCCTGATGACGAGGAAACCGACGTCGATACCATCGGCGGCCTGGTGTTCTCGATGCTCGGGCGCGTACCGGCGCGGGGTGAGCTGATCCATCATTCCTCGGGCATCGAGTTTGAAATTCTCGACGCCGACCCGCGCCGCGTGAAAAAGGTCAAGATCCATCCGGCGCGCACGCTTGCGGCGAGCGCAAAGCCGTCAGCCGAAGCGCCGAAGGCGTGATGGACGCTCAGAGCGAGATCCTGGCACCTCTCGCGGCCGTGCGCTCGTGGGTGATGGGGCTTCAAGGCTGGAAGCGGGCCCTTGTCGCGTGGGCGGCGGGTGGTCTTTCGGCCTTAGCGTTCGCTCCGATTTTCGCGTTTCCCGTTCTTTTTTTGACGCTGCCGGTATTTGTCTGGCTGATCGACGCCAGCCCCGGGTGGCGGCGGGCCGCGAGCGCCGGTTGGCTGTTCGGCTTCGGGTATTTCTTTTTCAATCTGTTCTGGGTCGGCGAAGCGTTTCTCGTTGAGGCCGACAAATTCGCGTGGCTGCTGCCGTTCGCGGTGACGCTGCTGCCGGCGGGCCTCGCACTGTTCTGGGCCGCTGCGGCGGCGGTGGCGCGTCTCTTCTGGAGCGAGGGCATTGCGCGGCTCTTCGTATTTGCGATTGCGCTGGCCCTGTTCGAGTGGTTGCGCGGGCACGTCTTGTCCGGGTTCCCCTGGAACCTCGTCGGTTACGCGCTGACCTATCCATTGCCGTTGATGCAAAGCGCCTCCCTGTTTGGCGCTTACGGGCTGACGGCCATTGCACTGTTCGTTTTTCCGGCGCCGCTCGTCCTCATGGCCGACAGCCGGCAGCGGCTCTCCATTGCCGATATCGTGCGGGCGTGCGCGGTTGCCGTTATCCCGATTGCCATGCTTTTCGCCTACGGAGCCTGGCGTCTCACTGCGCCCGAAACGTTCGTTCCCGGCGTCAAGTTTCGCATCGTGCAGCCGAGCGTGCCGCAGCGGGAAAAATGGATGGCGCAGTACCAGCGCCGCATCTTCAACGATCACATCGCGCTGTCGCTAGCGAACCCGAAGGGTGAGACCGACTCGCTTGCCGGCATTACGCATCTCGTCTGGCCGGAAGCGGCGATGCCGTTCTTCCCGCTCGAATCCCGCGAGGCGCTTGATATTCTCGCTACGGTGATACCGCCCGGGACGACGCTCATCACCGGCGCGTTGCGTCACGATCCGAATCTCGAGCCAGGCGAACCTGTTCTCGCAACGACGCGGACGCTGAACAGCATTCTGGTTCTGAACGAGCGTGCCGAGCTCGTGACGCTCTACGACAAAATCAAGCTGGTGCCGTTCGGCGAATATCTTCCGCTCGAACCTCTGTTGTCGGCGCTGGGCATCCAGAAGCTGACGCACGGCCGGGGTTCGTTCGCTGCGGGCACTTCGCCGCGAAAGCTGATGTCGATCCCAGGGCTGCCGCCGGTTTTGGGGCTCGTTTGCTATGAGGCGCTGTTCCCCGGAAGCATCGTGCAGGGCGAGGCGCGTCCCGGCGTAATGATCAATGTTACGAACGATGGATGGTTCGGAAATACCACCGGACCGTATCAGCATTTCCTGCAGTCGCGGGTTCGCGCCGTGGAAGAGGGGGTTCCGCTCATCCGGGCCGCCAATAACGGAATCTCGGCCGTCGTCGATCCTTATGGACGGGCGCTGCAGACGTTGGGGCTCAACGTCCGGGGTGCGATGGATAGTCGCTTGCCGACGGCGTTGCCGCCGCCGCTCTATGCGCGCGCGGGCGATTGGATGCTGGTCTTCGTGCTCGGGCTTTTCGCGGTCCTAGCCGCCTTAATCCGCAAAAATCGCCATTAAACAAGGCATTGACGCAACTTGTCGCGGTTCTCCTCCATGATTGACGCCCGGCGTGCGTACACCTAGGAAGTGTGGAAGCTACTCTGGTTTAACTGTTGGCTGTAAGAGCGATGGCGGAAAACATATCGGTCGCGGAAGTCCCGGTTGAGGAAGTTGCGCGCGGATCACGCCGCGCAAATCCGATGGACGTCCATGTCGGCTCGCGGGTGAGATTGCGCCGTATGCTGCTTGGCATGAGCCAGGAAAAGCTCGGCGAGCATCTGGGGCTTACGTTCCAGCAGGTGCAGAAATACGAGAAGGGCGTCAACCGGATCGGCGCCAGCCGGCTTTTCGATCTTGCCAAGGTTCTCGGCGTTCCGGTGCAGTTTTTCTACGATGAGGCGCCATCGGGTGCTCAGAGCGCCGGTGCGGTGATGACCGGTTTCGCCGAGCAGCCGGACGAGAGCTATGTCGTTGATTTTCTAAGCACGCGCGAAGGGCTTGAGCTGAATAAGGCTTTTGCTCGCGTTTCGGACCCGAAGGTGCGCCGCTCGATCGTCGATCTCGTTCGCTCGCTTGCCGGCGATGAAAACTGAAGACGGCGTATTGCCGGCGCATCAGAGTCCGCGTTCAATCTAGCGGGATGCATACGCGGGGGCGGGTATCTCAATTCCGCGATCCGGCCTTGGCTTGACCGATCCTGCCGGGGCTGCGACAAACCGGCGGTTTTCGGGAGGTCGACACCTCCTACGCCGACATAACTTCCGTTGGGCACGCCGGAAGCAATTTCCTTCAACAAGGGGGCCACAAGTGGCGCGAAAGTCTTTTCTATTCACGAGCGAATCCGTTTCGGAAGGCCACCCGGACAAGGTCTGCGATCGCATCTCCGATGAAGTCGTCGACGCGTTCTATCGCGAGGGCGCTAAAGAAGGTCTCGATCCTTGGGGCATCCGCGCCGCGTGTGAGACGATGGCGACGACGAACCG
>DATBRP010000104.1:0-2068 GCA_036560245.1 Hyphomicrobium sp. | reverse complement strand
GACGATCAATCCCCGGACCATGGGCCCGCGACGTACACGGGTCGGCAGGATGCCCACCAATCATGAGCGTGCGCTCGATGCGCTGCTGCGCCGGGGCCGTTTGAGGTCACTCGACGCGCCGCACGGCATCGATTTCACGTCAAACGATTATCTTGGCCTCGCGCAGTCGCAAGAGCTGGCCGACGCGGTGAAGGACGCCATTGAGCGCGGCGTGCCGATCGGCGCCGGTGGTTCGCGCCTGCTGCGCGGCAATCATCCAGAGCACGAGGCGCTCGAAGCGGAGGCCGCGCAATTCTTCGGCGCCGAAACGGCACTATTTTTTGGCGGCGGCTTCATCGCCAACACGGCGTTGATGGCAACCTTGCCATCCCGCGGCGACCTGATCATCTACGACGAGTTGATCCACGCCAGCGCCCACGACGGCATGCGTCTGTCGAAAGCCGACGCAGCTTCGGCGCGGCACAACGATCCGCAGAGCTTCGAAGACGCCATTCTCGCGTGGCGCAAGTCGGGCGGTACCGGGCAGCCATGGATCGTCGTCGAAAGTCTCTACAGCATGGATGGCGATCGCGCGCCGATCGACGATCTGGCTGGTATAGCGGAACGCTACGATGCCATGCTGATCGTCGATGAAGCGCACGCAACCGGCGTTTTTGGGCCTGATGGGCGCGGGCTCGCCGCGCATCTCGAAGGCCGCGCCAACGTCATCACGCTGCACACCTGCGGCAAGGCGCTGGGTGTCATGGGCGCACTGGTGTTGGCTCCGCGCACAATCCGCGATTTTCTCATCAACCGCGCTCGATCTTTCATCTACGCCACGGCGCCGTCGCCGCTCGTGGCCGCAGCCGTTCGTGCCGCGCTTGAGCTTTGCCGCAAAGAGCCGCACCGGCGCGAAGAATTGCATCGGCGTATCGCATTTGCGGAAAACCAGCTGAAATCCAAGACGCGGTTCGCTCCATCCGGTTCGCAAATTCAGCCCATCATCATTGGCACCGATACATCGGCCGTTGCCCTCGCATCGGCGATGAAGGCGCGCGGCTACGATATTCGCGCCATCCGCCCGCCGACGGTTCCGGAAGGCACCGCGCGGTTGCGCCTGACGATCACGCTCAATACCGACGAGACCGCGCTCTCGCAGCTCATCGCCGATCTTGCGGCTGCAGAAGCGGAGATCGCGGCATGAGCACGCGCATCGTCGTCGCTGGAACCGACACCGACATCGGCAAGACTGTCTTTTCTGCCGGTCTGACGCGAGCGCTCGACGGCTATTACTGGAAGCCCATTCAGGCGGGACTCACTGGAGAAACCGACGCGCAAACCGTTGGTCGGCTGAGCGGCCTTCCGGCGTTGAGGATTTTGCCCGAGGCCTATCGGCTGAATACGCCAGCCTCGCCGCATCTCGCGGCGGAACGCGACGGCATTGAGGTCGATCCCTCAAGGCTGCGCCCCGGTGATTACCCGATGCCGCTCGTCATTGAACTAGCCGGCGGACTGAACGTGCCATTGACGCGTCGGCTGTTGCAAATCGATCTGCTGGCTCAATGGAAACTGCCGGTCATCCTGTGCTCTTCGACACGGCTTGGCACGATCAATCATTCGCTGCTGTCGATCGAAGCGCTGAAGCGTCGCGCCATTCCGATTCTCGGCATCGCTTTTATCGGCGAAGAAAATGTCGACAGCGAACGCACGATTTGTGCGTTCGGAGGCGTGCGCCGTCTTGGCCGACTTCCCCGGTTGGAATCGCTCGACAGCGATACGCTGCGCCGCGCCTTTGCCGCGAATTTCTCGCTTCCGGATCTTCTCGGCGTGGGGACATTAGGTCCATGAGCGCCGCGCCAATTTGGCATCCCTTCACGCAGCACGGCCTTGAACCGGAAATGCTGCCGATCGCGAGTGCCGAGGGTGCGTGGCTCGCAACGTCTGACGAGCGACGGATATTCGATGGCATCTCGTCGTGGTGGGTGATCACGCACGGCCATTGCCATCCCAAAATCGTGCGCGCGATCCAGGATCAGGCGGCCAAGCTCGATCAGGTGATCTTCGCCGGCATGACGCACGAGCCGGCCGA
>DATBRP010000103.1:0-4687 GCA_036560245.1 Hyphomicrobium sp. | reverse complement strand
CGCACGAGCGTCTGGAACTGCTCGTTACGCGCCACGAAGTCCGTTTCGGAGTTCACTTCCACGACGGCGCCTTCGCGGCCCTTCGCGACGATGCCGATAAGGCCGTCGGCAGCGATACGCCCCGATTTCTTCGCAGCCTTGGAAAGGCCCTTCTTGCGCAGCCAGTCAACGGCTGCTTCGATATCGCCGCCGGTTTCAGTCAGCGCCGTCTTGCAGTCCATCATGCCCGCGCCGGTCATGTCGCGCAGCTTTTTCACGTCAGCGGCGGTGATCGTCGTCATCTGTCACCCATGAGGTTCGAGGCGCCGCGAGGCGCCTCATGTGTGTTGATTCACGGTTCGGGCCCGTATGGTGGGCCAAGCGGCGCCTTAAACGGCGGCCGCCTCCACGAGCTTCTTAGCCTGGGCAACCCAATCCTCTTTGACGACTTGGCCCTTGAGCTTCAGTTGCCTGTCGAGCGACGCGACATAATCGGCGTCGAGGTCGGCGAGCTGCCAGAAATGGTAGACGCCGGCGTCGTTGAGGCGTTGCTCCAATTTCGGCGTGATGCCGGTGATGCGCTTGAGATCATCGGCTTCGCCACGCGGCGCTTCGATGCCCTTGAACGTAACCTTCGGCAGCTCTTCGGCTGGAGGCGCTTCCGACGCACCGACGTCGACGCCCGACGAACCCTGCGCACGTTCGATGCCGTCAAGCGCGGCCCGTGCCATCAGATCGCAATAGAGCGTGATGGCGCGGCCGGCGTCGTCGTTGCCGGGAACCGGAAAGTCGATGCCGTCCGGATCGCAGTTGGTATCCACGATCGCCACGATCGGAATGTTGAGCTTGCGCGCTTCCAAGATCGCGATCGATTCCTTGTTGGTATCGATAACGACGAGAAGGTCCGGCGTGCCGCCCATGTCCTTGATGCCGCCGAGCGACTGGTTGAGCTTGTCGCGCTCGCGCGTCAGCGTCAGAATTTCCTTTTTCGTACGGCCCTGCGGATCGGCGAGAATGTCGTCCAGCTGGCGCAGGCGGCGGATCGACTGCGAAACCGTCTTCCAGTTGGTCAGCGTGCCGCCGAGCCAGCGGTGATTGATGAAATACTGAGCGCTGCGCTTTGCAGCTTCAGCGATGCCGTCTGATGCCTGCCGCTTCGTCGCGACGAACAGCACGCGGCCGCCGCCGGCGACCGTATCGGAAACCTTGAGCAGCGCCTGGTGCAACATCGGCACCGTCTGCGTCAGGTCGAGGATGTGGATCTTGTTGCGCGCCCCATAGATGAACGGTGCCATCTTGGGGTTCCAACGGTGAGCCTGGTGGCCGAAGTGAACGCCAGCTTCCAAGAGCTGACGCATATTGAAGGCAGGAAGTGCCATCGAAAGATATCCTTTTCCGGTTAGACCTCCGCGAGACTGAGAAGAGATTAGCAAGTCTTTTCAGATGCTTGCGTTTTCTCCACCGGAGCACGATGCGGGGCTTTTCATCCGCATGGCGCATGATCTCGCGTGTGAGATGGCGGCTGTATACGGGGGATTGCAGAAACGCGCAAGCGACACGTGTTTAACCGATCCGCGGCATTCGGCATCAAGGTTGTAGACGCGCGCTGATACCCGTCCTCAAATAAACGACACGCTGCAAACCGACTGATAAGGCCGGTACGCAGCGTGTCGCTTGTTTGGATTATTGGATGTGGAGGACGAATTAGACCAAGCGCCGCGGCCGATTAAAGCCGCCTGCTTCCCGGCCCGCTTCGCTTACTTGCACTTCGCGTCGAGCGTCGTCATCGCTTCGTCCATCGCCTTGGCTTCCGGAGTACCATCGGCAGCATCCTGGCCGGCGTCCCATGCGTTTTCGAAGTCGTTGCCGAGCGTCTTGAAGTAACCGTCGATTTCGTCGCCGGCTGCTTCCGCTTTCTTTTCGTCGTCGCCGACTTCATCCATCTTTTTCGACATCGCACAGTAGGCCTTGACCTTGCCGGCATCGGAAGCAGCGGCTTCAAGGTTCGTTTTGATGTCGGCAGCGCTCATCTTCGCGTCAGCGGCATGGACTGCGGGAGCAAAGAGAAAAGCGGTGACCAAAGCAGCGTAGAATTTTGACATGATTGCCTCGTTTTTCGACTGGCTCAGGGGCGGAGCTATGCTCTCAAACTGTGTCAGAAGAAGGCAGCGCCGAAGCACTGCCTTCGCCTTAGATCAGGCGTAATTGATTAGCGCCAGAAGCAGTGCCTGTGGCCGTGGCGATAGCGGCAAACCCACTTCTTCTTGTGCCACCAATGCTTTTTGTAATGGCGCTTATTGTAGTGCTTCCGGTAATCGACGTGCTCAGCAACGACCGTATCGGCATGTGCGCTGATGCCGTTCAGGCTAACGCCTGCCACGCCAGCGGTAGCCAGGTTGGCCGCGCCGAAGGTGAGTGCAGCGAACGTCGCTGCTGCAATCAAACTTTTTTTCATTAAGGGCTCCTATCTGGTGTCGACGTGTTCTGCACGTCTGAACCCCTAACGCTTAGCTGATAAAAAAGCCGTCGTTCGTGACACCAAAATTTCTGCGCCACGAGTGTAACATATTTGCCTGCAACTAATGGTTCAGGCTTCGACGATTTCCGCCACGATTGCGAGCGCAGCAACGCGTCCCGCCTCTTGTGGCGAGACGTCGTAACGGCCCGGTAAAACGAATTCCATTTCGCGTCCGCGATCGAACAACGGCAGCACAAGCCTCACCTCACCGCCACCACGCGCAGCAGGTTTCAAGCGGCTGCTCATTTCCAGCAACCGGTTCGCATTAGCGCCAACGCATTGGCGATGATCGAGCACGATCCTGAAGTTGCGAGGCACGCTTGCTGCGGCCTTATCGAGCGCTTCCAACGACTGGACGCGCATCTTCAACATCTCGCCATCGCGTTCGGCTTCGACGGAAACGATGACTGCTGTGCCGGGCTCCAAAAGCTCGCGGCTGACAGCCAGCGTGTCTGAGAATATCACGGCCTCGAATTGGCCCGTCGCATCCGAGAACGATGCGAACGCGAACTTGTTGCCCTTCTGCGAACGACGCTCGCGCGCCGCAATGACGACGCCGGCAAGGCGGCCGGCCGTGGCGCCGCGTTGCGTCAGTGTCTCGAATTCGCTGAAGCGGCGGACGCCGAGCTTCGCCAGAACGCGTTCATATTGATCCAGCGGATGCCCGGAAAGATAGAAGCCGATAGCTTCGAATTCCGCCGCCAACCGCTCCATCGGCGTCCATCCGTCCGCAGCGCGCAGGATGAGGTCCGCCGGTTTGCCGCCGGAGCCGAAGAGATCGGTTGTGCCCTGCGCTTCATCCGCGGTTCGCCGCTGTGCCGCTGCCAATATGGTGTCGGCGTTGGCCGTAACGAGCGCGCGGTTGTCGTTGAAGGCATCGAATGATCCGGCTTTCGCGAGCGTCTCGACGGCACGCTTGTTCAGCGCCTTTGCGTCGACCCGGCTTGCAAAATCGCCCAGCGACGTGAAGGGCCCTTTCGCGTCGCGCTCGTTGACGATCGTCTCGACCGCACCAGCGCCGATGTTTTTAAGCGCCGCGAGCGAATAGCGGATGGCGCCGTACTTCGCCTCGCCCTTCGGCGGCTCGACGCCGAAATCGACGCCCGACACGTTGACGCTTGGCGGCAGCATGGCGATGCCGCCCTTGCGTGCTTCGGAAGCGAACATTGCGAGTTTGTCGGTGTTGCCCATATCGAGGGTCATCGACGCGGCGAAAAATTCCTCGCGGAAATTCGCCTTGAGATACGCTGTATGGTAGCTGACGAGCGCGTAAGCCGCCGCGTGAGATTTGTTGAAGCCGTAACCGGCAAACTTATCGACGAGCTCGAAAATATAGATCGCATCGTCACGCTTGACACCGTTCGCCAGCGCGCCTTCGACGAAGCGCGCCTGCTGCTTCGCCATCTCGACCTTGTCTTTCTTGCCCATCGCGCGACGAAGCAAGTCGGCTTGCCCGAGCGTATAGCCACCCATGACCTGCGCGATCTGGATGACCTGTTCCTGGTAGATGATGACGCCGTAGGTTTCTTTCAGAATACCTTCCAGCATCGGATGCAGGCAGTCGACTGGCTCTTCGCCGTGCTTGCGATTGATGTACGTCGGGATGTTATCCATCGGGCCTGGCCGATAGAGCGCAACCATAGCGATGATGTCTTCGAAACGGTCCGGCTTCAGCCGTTTCAAGCTTTCGCGCATGCCCGTGCTTTCGAGCTGGAACACCCCCGCGGTATCGGCTCTCGCCAGCATCTCGTACGTTGGCTTGTCGTCCAGCGGCAGCGACGGCAAATCGATCGTGATGCCGCGCCCGCGCTTGATCAGGTTGACGGCTTTTTCCAGAACGGTGAGCGTCTTGAGACCGAGGAAGTCGAACTTCACAAGGCCCGCGGCCTCGACCATCTTCCAGTTATATTGCGTAATCGGAAAATGCGATTTCGGATCGCGATAGAGCGGTACCAGTTCTTCGAGCGGCCTGTCGCCGATCACCATACCGGCTGCGTGCGTCGAAGCGTGACGATAAAGGCCTTCGAGTTTCTGTGCGATTTCCAGCAACCGCGCGACGATCGGCTCCCGATCGCGCTCTTCCTGCAGCTTCGGCTCGCCGTCGATCGCCTCTTTCAGCGTAACCGGATTGGCGGGATTGTTCGGCACCAGCTTGCACAAGCGGTCGACTTGGCCGTAGGGCATCTGCAG
>DATBRP010000102.1:0-8231 GCA_036560245.1 Hyphomicrobium sp. | reverse complement strand
CGCGAAGGGCCCCGCCGCGATAGCAATCGTGAGCCTCGCCACCATCGCGGTAGACCGCGAGGGGACCACGGCGCGCCCGCCAATGCGCCAGCTGTAGCGGGCGACGCTCCGGCCGTGGCGGCCGAAGGGCACGAGGTTGAAAAGAAACCGGATCAAAGGCCCGATCATGGGCGTGACCGTCGCGGCGACCGCGGCCAGCGGTTCGAAAATCGCGGCGGCGAAGGCCGTTCGGGTGATCATGCAGCAAGAAAGGACGACGGCGGCAGACCGCGCCGCGACCACGAAAAACGCCACAACCGTCAGGGCGACAATCGCCACGGTGAAGGCCGTCGCCGCGATGAGCCGCGCCGGTCGCCCCAGGTGATCAGCGCCGCGCCGCCAAAATCGGCCGCCGCAGACTCGTCTTCGCCCTTTGCTGCCCTCGCCGCGCTGAAGGCCCAGATGGAGAAGCGCAGCGAAGGCTCCGGCTCGACCTGATGCCCGACGCCGGCGTTGGCTCCAATCAACGCGTCGATCAGTGGCTTTGGCACGCCCGCATTACCAAGTCGCGGACGCTCGCCCAGAACCTCGTCGGCCGCGGCAAGGTTCGCCTGAACCGTGCCAAGATCGACAAGGCGAGCACGCTCGTGAAAGCGGGCGACGTCTTGACCGTGGTGCTGGGACCGACCGTGCGCAGTCTCGAAATCCTCGCCATCGGTGTGAGACGTGGACCCGCGACCGAAGCGCAACTGTTGTATCGAGACCTTACACCGGCTCCGCTCACCGCTATTGGCGCAAAGTCCGCGGAAGGAATAGAACGGAACAGCGCTACGGCCGTTCGGTCCGAAGGGTCAGGACGTCCGACCAAGCGCGAGCGTCGGCAGATCATCAAGTTCAAGGACCGCTCGTCGCTGTGACGCCGCCCCATCTAGGCAACCACGCCGCCTATGCTAATAAGTGCGCCGCCAGGACCCGCGCGGAATAGAAGACCCCGCAGCCGGCGGCAGACAGACCAGGAACCAGCATGACTTACGTCGTCAATGAAAAGTGCATCAAGTGCAAATACACCGACTGCGTCGAGGTCTGTCCTGTCGATTGTTTCTATGAAGGCGAGAACATGCTCGTCATCCATCCTGACGAGTGCATCGACTGCGGCGTCTGCGAACCGGAGTGCCCGGTCGACGCCATTAAACCCGACACTGAGCCTAATCTGGAGAAGTGGCTCGAACTAAACCGGCAGTACTCTGAGAGCTGGCCCAACATCACGGCTAAAAAACCGGCACTTCCCGAGGCTGAGGCCGTGAAGGACGAAACTGGAAAATTTGAAAAATATTTTTCTCCAAACCCAGGTTCTGGAGACTGAAATCGCGCTCCATCTCGGTGTTGGACGACTTATTAGAACACGTTCCTACATTCGCCCGGCACTCGGTCGTGCCGATTTGGCGCATTGCTTAAGCTCGACCAGATTGTCTCAGGAGGTCGCCCTTCATTTGCGATCAATATTGTGTTAGTCTCTCTCTCGATGGCGTTAAGTCTGCACAAATCCGAAACGGCCGTGAACAAAAGAAGGTCGCCCGGCTCTGATGGGCACCTTTCAATGAGACGTTATGGGGCGTCACCTGGCCAAGTCAGAGTCGGATGGAGTTTGCAAAGTTAGGCCAACATGAGCGCGCAGGGGACCACCTCTCTTCACGGACGAGGTTTGGCTCAATGCGCGCACGCTGTCGGGCAGGTTTCGCCCGGCACTCCTTGATCCGCCTCACAAGGTGGACCGACGGCGAGCCAGCCCCCCGGCTACGCTCAGTATGCGAGAGTGAGAAAAAATATGGCGCAAAAGAAAAAAGCTCCGGTCAGCCCCAAGTCCGCAGCAAAACCGGCCGTTCGTAAGGCCGTTCCGCTGAAAGTGGCCGTGAGCGCCCAGAAATCTGCGAAACAACCCGTAAAAGCCAAGGTCGAAGCGCCTCAGAAGGTGCAGGTCGCCAAGGCCAAGGTTGCGCAGCCGGCAGCCGCTGTCAAATCCGTGAAGAAGCCGCCGCAGCCCATGACCGCGAAGGTCGCGCCCAAGATCGATCCTGCTTTGGCCAAGAAGGCCGTATCGCCGGCGCAGTTCGCTGCCAAGGCCGCCGCAGCGCCGCAGCGCGCAATCACTGTGCCCGCTGGCGCGCACAAGCCGGCAGGCCAAAAGCTCACCACCTCGGTCGCGCCTGCCCACCAGCCCGTGACGCCGAAGGCGATTGCCGAGAAGGCCGCAGCTGCGCGCCAAATTCTTGCCGTCCAGAAAAAGCCGGTGAGCCAGCGTCATGGCTTCAAGGCCAACGAGTTCGTCGTTTATCCCGCTCACGGCGTCGGCCGCATCGTCGGCATCGAGGAGCAGGAAATCGCCGGCATGTCGCTCGAGCTCTTTGTCATCACGTTCGACAAGGAGAAGCTGACGCTGCGCGTCCCGACCGGCAAGCTCGCAAGTGTCGGCATGCGCAAGCTCGCCGATGAGGGTCTCGTCAAGAAGGCGATGGAGACGCTCAAAGGCCGTGCTCGCATCAAACGCACGATGTGGAGCCGCAGGGCGCAGGAGTATGTCGCGAAGATCAATTCCGGTGATCTGATCTCGATCGCCGAAGTCGTTCGTGATCTTTATCGCTCGGAGGCCCAGCCGGAGCAGTCGTACTCGGAGCGTCAGCTTTACGAGGACGCGCTGGATCGTATGGCGCGTGAGCTTGCGGCTGTCGAAAAGCTCGACGAGCGTGGTGCGGTTCAGCGCATCACGGAGATACTTTCGAAAAGCGCAAAGGGCCGCCGGGCAGCCGAGAGCGAGTCGGTTGGCGAAGCCGCCTAACGCTTCGGCACACGCCGCTACAAATTTACAGCGCCCGGTTCCGTCCCTTCCGGCGGAGTCGGGCGCAAGTTTTTTGGACTGCCGGTATTGGGTACCGCGTCAGCTGGAACGCTTGCCGGCTGCGCGTTGCTCGTCGGGGCGCTTGCGCTGACGTCCGCAGGCTCGGCGTCGCCATCGATAACTTCGATCTGCGACGCGTCGGTAACGTCGATCAGTGGCCCGTTGCGGCGCTCGATCCAACCGCGAACGATCACCGTTTTTGCGTTAAGCCCATCCAGCGTTCGCGCCCACTCCGGGTTGGCGGCGAGAACGTTCTTGCCGATGCGCACCGTGAAGTCGCTATGCCAGTCGGTCCCGAAATTGAGATACGTCGCGCCCTTCGTTCGCCCGACCGATGCCACGCTGCCGATCACCCGCTCGTATTTTTCGCGCTGTTTCATCAAAACGCTCGGGCGGTTTGCCGGCATCGGGCGATAGACGCCGTTGCTCCAGATCCCGAGATGCCTGCGCCGCGCTTCGACTTCGTGCGCCAGAAGTTCGCGCGCGCAGACGAAACTTTCAGGCAAGCCGTAAGCGCGCGCGTGTCCGCCGGCGAGCAGCGCACCCTGCACCCACTCTTCGCCCCGGCCGTCCTCGAGAAAGACCTGCGCTAGAAAGCGGCCGTAGCGGTCTGTATGGCGGCCGCCGAAAGCCAGCTTCACCTTCTTGCCGAGCACGAGATCGGAAAGAGCTTTGCTCGCTTCGATCCCGGGCGGCCAGGCGCCCGCCGTGGCGCCCGCATCGCGGGCCCGTGGGGCAAGTGCGCCGATCAAACGGACGGCTCTGCCGTCGTCGAGCACCAGCGTTTCGCCATCGAGAACGCGCGCGACGGTGCCAACGGGGCCGGGTTCGAGTGTGCAGGGTGCGATCGCTTTGACGTCTTCGGCGACAGCCGTCAGCGCGATGGCACAAAGCCCCGCAACCCCGGCAACGCCACGCAATGCCCAACGCCACCCCATGAACACGGAGGAAAACACAGACACAGGCACGCGCCAAGCGTTTCGCGCAATTTCGAGATAAGTCGGAGGCGGACGGCAACGATGCGAGCATATTTTTGAAGGAACGGTCGCGAGCGACCCTCGCGGGGCCCCGCTGAGCCTCTCAGCCTCCCGCGCACCCGCGACCACACGCTCGCTTACGACATGTAATTGACATATTCAATCATAAGTAGAAATTATAATGCGGCTCGAGGACTTGAAGGAACACGCACCGGCGCAGGCGAAGCACGGCGTCCCAATGCCTTGACCTATCGGTGCGCTCACCGCATAGCTTCCGCTCGCTCCAAGGATAGAACACTTGAAGCTCGGACCGGCCCCGTAGCTCAGCTGGATAGAGCAACGGTTTCCTAAACCGTAGGTCGCAGGTTCAAATCCTGCCGGGGTCGCCAATTTTATGCTTGGCGGACATCCGTCATCACCATGCCACTGTTTTTCGTATTGAAAAGGCTCCTAGTCCCCGGACCTAAGGAGCTGACATGCGACTACGGACACTATTCGGCGCCCTCGCGATTATCGCGGCGACGGGAGTCACGGCGGCGCAGGCTGCGCCGGGATATTCGACGGCCAACGTCAATATGAGAACGGGTCCCAATACGGATTTTCCCAGCGTCGGGATCATCCCTGAAGGAGACCCGATAGACGTTCAAGGCTGCCTAAGGGATGAGTCCTGGTGCGATGTCCGTTGGGGCGACAATCGCGGCTGGGTCTACAGCGAATACGTCGGGTTCGACTACCACGGCGAAACAACACTTCTCCCTGACGTCGGCATCGCCGCTTTCGGCGTTCCTGTCGTCGCCTTCGCGACCGCCGACTATTGGAACCGCTATTACGTCGGCCGGCCTTGGTACAAGGACCGGCAGAGATGGTTCGGCTACAAAGTCCATGCGCGGAGAGATTGGCACGCGCCGCCTCCGGGTCCGCGTAAGGCGGGCTGGTGGCGCACCGGCTATAGAGCGCCGTCCGGTATGAAACCGCCGCCTGGTCGTGGCTGGAAACGGCCGCATCACGACGATCGACGTCACGACGATCATCGTCGCTAGGCGAGATCGCCGGACATCTCGCCGGACATCTCGATTGAGGAAGCGCCCCGGCATCAGGATCGATGCGGGCGCTTTCTTCCTATTCGATCCCGCCTTGACTTGGTGCGCTCGTCGACGAGCCCGCTGACCGATGTCGAAATTCGGTTTAAGGTTTGCCCGCATTTTGCGCCCAAAATGCCCGTGCCGATAAAGGCCGTGCGGCGATTGGACGTGCAGCCGCGTTAGCGGAGCATTATAGGTTCTACAACATACTGATACCGCAGATTTATTTCCGGCGATGATGTAGGCCAAGAGTTCTCGCGCCGTTTCCGGAGCATTACCCGGTTCGGAAGTCGAAGGCGCATGCAACATAGACTAGGCCGATGGCCGCTTCTGGAGGTTCGTGGCGCCGATGGCCGCCAAGATTGAGGTCACGATTGCCGATCAGAACCCGGTCGTCAGGTCGGGCCTCGAAGCGCTTGTGCAACGCGACGGGCGCTTCGACGTTTGCGGCGTCCACAGCACCGGCGAAGCGCTAGTCGAAGCACTCAGGGCAAAGCCCGTCGAAATCGCGATCGTCGGTTGGGCCCTGCCGGATATGACGGGCGGCGCCGTGCTGGCCCGCGTCAAGCAAGAGAAGTGGCAAACGCGAATCGTCATCTACACCGGCGAGCGTAGTAGCGACGTCCTGAGGCAATCGATCAAGGGCGGGGCCTGGGGCTTCGTCTCGAAGACGGAAGACCCGCAGGTTTTGCTGGAAGCCGTCGTTTCGGTAGCGCGCGGCCGCTTGTCGCTGCCGTATGTCGACATCGACCTACTCAACCACGATCCGCTCGATGGGCTGACGGCGCGCGAGCGCGAGCTCCTTGCTGCACTTGCGAACGGCTGGACCAACCTGCAAATCGCAGCACGCACCGGCATCTCGCGCAACACGGTGAAATACCATCTAAAAAATCTCTACGATAAGCTCGGCGTATCGAATCGCGCGATGGCCGTTGCACTGCACGTTTCGGTTAACCGTAACGAGCAGCATTAGCGCGCCTCGATCCTACGGAAAAATGCCGCGCACAACGCCGCAGAGGTGGGTAGCTCCGTTTGCCCAACGGGGTGTTGTTAGTTTTTCGTTCACACCCTCACTGTCCGCCTGCTAGTTAAGACCAACGCCCGCATCTGCGATCGGGCGGAAGGATCAGCAAAAGCACGCTGGATGTCGTATCCCCCTGCCAACTTTCGGGGAACGTCCGGCTTGGCTCAACGCAGCGCGGAGAAACGCTCATGACCACCGTCACGCCTCACCTCTTTATTCCTGGCCCAACCAACGTTCCGGACGCTGTGCGTATAGCGATGAATCTTCCGATGGAAGATATGCGTTCACCGGAATTCCCGAAGCTCACCCTGCCGATTTTCGAAGACCTCAAGAAGGTCTTCAAAATGAAAGACGGTCGCGTTTTTCTTTTTCCGTCGTCGGGCACCGGCGCATGGGAATCGGCAATTGAGAATACCCTCGCCGTCGGCGACAAAGTGCTGATGAGCCGCTTCGGCCAGTTCTCGCTGCTTTGGGTCGATATGGCCGAGCGCCTCGGGCTGAAGCCGGAAGTTTGCGACGAAGAATGGGGCACGGGCGTTCCGGTCGAGAAGTACGCTGACATTCTCGCGAAGGACAAGAATCACGAAATCAAGGCCGTGTTCGTCACGCAGAACGAAACGGCGACTGGCGTTGCCAGCGATGTTGCAGGCGTTCGCAAGGCGCTCGACGCCGCCAAGCATCCGGCACTTCTCTTCGTTGACGGTGTGTCGTCTGTCGGCTCGCTCGAAATGCGCATGGGCGATTGGGGCGTCGACTGTTGCGTCTCCGGCTCCCAGAAGGGCTTCATGCTGCCGACGGGCCTTGGTATTCTCGCCGTCTCTCAGAAGGCGCTCGATGCCAACAAGAGCAAGAACGGTCGTATGAACCGCTGCTTCTTCTCTTGGGAGGACATGATCAAGACCAACGATCAGGGCTTTTTCCCCTATACGCCCGCGACGACGCTGATCCGTGGCCTGCGCACCTCGATTGATCTTCTGCTCGGCGAAGGCATCGACAACGTCGTTGCGCGCCACCATCGTCTTGCCTCCGGCGTTCGCGCTGGCGTTCACGCTTGGGGTCTCAAGCTCTGCGCGAAAGAGCCGAAGTGGTATTCCGACACCGTGTCGGCGGTTCTCGTGCCGGAAGGCATCGACAGCAACGCCGTCACCAAGACCGCCTACTATCGTTACAACACGTCGCTCGGCCTGGGCCTGAATAAGGTCGCGGGCAAGGTGTTCCGCATCGGCCACCTAGGCTCGCTCGACGAGTTCATGGTTGGCGGCGTTCTGTTTGCCGTCGAAATGGCTCTCAAGGATTGCGGCGTATCGGTTAAGCTCGGCTCGGGCCCCGGCGCCGCCGCCGAATACTTCACCAAGAACCCGGTCAAGTCAGCGACCAGCGCCGAGCCGATCAAGGCGAAGGCCGCTTAAATCCGAGCGCCCGGCCATCTTCGGCCGGGCGCTTCATTATCTCATGGCGCCGGATCCCGCATCGGAACCGCGCTTGGATGCTCTGAAAAGCATCGCATCGACAACAATGATCAAGCCACACGCTAGGAAGGCGAACCCCAAATGAGCTACACGCTTTACCCGATCCGCAAGCAGCGCCTGCAGCGCTCTTATCTCGCAGTACCGGGCTCCAACACGAGCATGATCGATCGCGCCATCAAGAGCGCGGCCGACTATGTGTTCCTCGATTGCGAAGACGCCGTTGCGCCGCCGGAAAAGGAGCAGGCTCGCAAGAACATCATCCAGGCGCTAAACGACCTTGATTGGAAGGGCGCGGGCAAAAGCGTCTCGGTGCGTATCAACGGTCTCGACACGCACTACATGTATCGCGACGTTGTCGACATCGTCGAACAGGCGGGCGCCAAGCTCGACACGATTCTCGTTCCGAAGGTCGGCGTTCCGGCCGACATCTACACGGTCGAATGCATTGTTAGCCAGATCGAAGTCGCCAAGGGTTTGAAGAATACGATCGGTACCGAAGCACTCATCGAAACGCCCCTCGGTATGGCCAACGTCGAAGCTATTGCCTCCGCTTCGAGCCGCCTTGAATCGATGCACTTCGGCGTTGCCGACTACTCGGCATTCAACAAGGCACGCACTGTCGTCATCGGCGGCTTGAACCCCGACTATCCGGGTGATCAGTGGCACTTCCCGCTTTCGCGCATGACGGTTGCCTGCCGCGCATTCGGCCTGCGTCCGATCGACGGCCCGTTCGGCGGCATCGACGATCCCGAAGGCTACAAGGCAGCCGCGCGCCGCGGAGCCGCGCTAGGCATGGAAGGCAAGTGG
>DATBRP010000101.1:0-2119 GCA_036560245.1 Hyphomicrobium sp. | reverse complement strand
AGGTCAGTCTGTGATCGGCCCATATGCAGCCCCCAATCATGCCGTGGCGACCAACGCGCCATCGGAACCCGAAGCGGCGTGACGCACGACAGCAAAGCCGCTGAGGCGAATCTTGAAGACGTCCTTATAGACTGAGCCGGGCCGCGCGCCACCACGTGCGATTGGGTTTGTGGCGCAATGGCAACTCAAGATCAGCGTCAAACCGCGACGTTATCGATCAATCGCGTCTTGCCGAGCCAGGCGGCGGCAAGAACGCGCAGAGGTTTGCCGGGCGACGCAGCGGCGGCGAGCGTTTCGGCATCGCGAATCTCGACGTAGTCGATCTTCGTGAAGCCCGCCGCTGCGAGGCTTTGCGTCGCTTGGGACGTGGCAATGGCAACCGGTGTTCCGGCTGCAACCTTCTCCGCGACCTCGGATATTGCCGCGTAGAGCGCCGGCGCAATCGCGCGCTCGGCTGCGGAAAGATAGGCGTTGCGCGAGGACAGCGCCAAACCGTCCTTCTCGCGCATCGTTGGCGCTGCGACCAGCTTCAGCGGCATATTGAGATCGTTGACCATTTGCCGGAGCACCGCGAGCTGCTGATAATCTTTCTCGCCGAACGTCGCGATGTCGGGCGTGACCTGATTGAACAGCTTGCAGCATACGGTCGCAACCCCATCGAAATGATGCGGGCGGAAGGCGCCTTCCAGGTCGGCCGCGGCGCTTCCGGCCTTCACGCTGGTCGAAAACCCCGCAGGGTACATTTCTTCAACGCTCGGGCTCCAGACGAGATCGGCGTCGGCCTCGCCAAGTTTCGTCAGGTCGCCGGCCTCGTCGCGCGGATAGCGCGCCAGGTCCTCGTGCGGCGCGAACTGCGTCGGATTGACGAAGATCGAAACGACGGCTTTATCGGCTTTTTTCTTGGCCAGTTTGACGAGAGAAATATGCCCCGGGTGCAACGCGCCCATCGTTGGCACGAGCGCGACTGTTTTGCCGGATTTGCGCCACTCGCCGGTGATCTTTCTTAAGTCGCGAACGGTGCGAACGATTTTGATGGAATCACTCACGTCCATGCCCTTTGCAGCGGATCGAGGCAGTCCTGCCGGGATAGCGGCCGAGCCGTCAAGGGGATAAGGCCCGTAAGGGCTTGATGGCGCAGAGGCCAAGGCTTCGGCGATCTGTTAAACTCAGCCTATGGGCGAATCGCGAGCGTCGCCCGAAAACTCAGCGGGTAGAACATGGTCGCGGCATTGCGGCGTGACGATACACAGCACAGTCTTCCCCCCCGGGACGAGCTTGCGGCGCAGTATCTGACGGACGAGCAGCGTCTCGTCGGTGCGCTGATCGAGCGCGCGTTCTTTGCCGAAGACGAACGCCGCCGTATTGCCGATGTGGCGCGCCGCCTCGTACTCACGGCGCGCGCCGAGAAAGGCAATCACACCGGCGTCGACGCCTTCATGCACGAATACGGCCTCGCGACGGACGAGGGTGTGATCCTGATGTGCCTCGCCGAGGCGCTTCTCAGAATTCCCGATTCGGAGACGGCGAACGCATTCATCGCCGACAAAATTGCGGGCGGCGCATGGGACAAGCACCTCGGACATTCCGACAGCATGTTTGTCAACGCCTCGACCTGGGGCCTGATGTTGACGGGCCGCATCGTCAAGCTGCGAGAGGCAAAGGGCACTAATCCGCTGCAGGCGATGAAGCGGCTTGTCGCGCGCTCGGGAGAGCCGACCATCCGCCTCGCGGTACGTCAGGCCGTGCGCCTGCTTGGCGAGCAGTTCGTCCTTGGCGCGACGATCGAGAACGCTCTGTCGCGCGCCCGCGCCTTCGAGGACAAGGGTTATCGCTTTTCCTACGATATGCTCGGCGAAGCGGCGCGCTCCGAACAGGACGCCGAGCGCTATTTCCAACGCTATATGGCGGCTATCGATGCCGTCGGCGCGCACGCCGGTCCGTTCACGGCAACCAATGCCGACGCGATTTTCGACCGGCCGTCGATATCGGTGAAGCTTTCCGCGCTGCATCCGCGCTTCGAACCGGGCAAGGAAAAGCGTCTCCATAGCGAGTTGGCGCCGCTGCTGTTGACGCTCGCACGCGCAGCCCGCGCCAAGGGCCTCGGCTTGACCATCGACGC
>DATBRP010000100.1:0-1988 GCA_036560245.1 Hyphomicrobium sp. | reverse complement strand
CCGGTTTTATCGGATACGGAAAGAAGCGCTCGGCGTACGATCTGATCGGCCATGTTTACCCCGCATGTTTGCAGAGGCGGTTATCATGGTCTTTCCGGCAAGACCATCCCAGCGGCTGGAAAACGCGCGATTGTGCCGCGTCGCCGCGAGGTCATCCCAGGATATCGGAAGCATCAGTGCGCATCGTCCAGTACACTTCCGTCTCCCCGAACGTCGTTCCGCGAAGCACGATCTGCAAAGCCGGACGCGGCCCGGCGCTGTCGACGAAAAACAGGCTTTCTTCGATCGACAGCGACGCGTCTTTGGCCGTGAAAATCCAGAACTGCCCATCCGGCAGTTGCACCCGGCAGACGGTGCGTCCGTCGAGCGTGCAGCGGCAATCCGGATGCAGGTGAAAATGGATGGCGTAGGGCAGGTCCTGCTTCAGCCGCAGCTGGCCCTTTGCCGGTTTCAGAATATCGATGCCTTCGAGCTTGTCGCCCGCCGGCGAAAGCGAAAGATGCCGCGTATGCATCAGACCGAAGCGTTTCAGATATCCGTCGTGGCTAGCCTTGAGCACGGCGTGACCCGCCTCGTCTCGATAATCGGACGCAACGGTATCCGGACCCCGGATCGGCAGGCCGCCGACAATCGCCTCAAGCTGCGAATGACGGACGAGCCGCGACGACGATGTTCCCGCGAGACACAACGTATTGTGGCTCGCAGTTGCGCGCGCGGCGGCGTCCCAATTATGATCGGCTGGCCCCGGAAATCCGCCATTGGCAAGCACCAGATATTGCCGCGACGTCATTTCGAAAGAGAGAGCGCCCGCCTGCGCTTCGGTCGCCATTTCAAGCGGCGGCGGTGAACCGACGTCGACCATGGCGATGGTGCGCCCGCGTTCAAGCCGCACATACCCCGAAGACCGGGCCGCGGCCGCCACATCGAGATCGCCAGCCGAATATCCGAGCACGGTCGCGAGAATCGCCGGTGCACCCGTGCTGACGCCGTTGAAACGCGCCAGCATGCCGTCACCGAGACGCATGAAGCGCAAAAAGCTCAGCGATTTTTTCACCGAAGCGTTGATCTCTTCCGGTGCTGGCTGGCCGCGTGAGTGGAAGCATTGGCCGAGCGGCAGCAGATCGAGGATAAGATCCGCCAGAACGCTGGGACTACGGCTGACGTGCCCTCCGTCATCAAGGATTTGCCGCTTTAATTCTTCGATCAGCGTGATCTGCGCGTCTTTGAGCTGCCGGTCATGCCCGGAAACGGCGAGGTCGGCGAGAACGAGCGCGATCAGACAGACCAGACGTGGAATCCCGTCTGGCGCATTGCGCCAGGTCGCATTCAACATCACGATCTGCTGGGCGATGCTCGACATGATCGCGGTGTAGGATCGCGCGTCGAGCTCTTCGAGCAGCATGTTCGCCTGGGCGATCCACGAAATGAGCCGCCGGGCGATGATCTCCGGCTCATAGGCAATGCCGCTTGGCACGCGGCGCAGCGCGATCCATTCGAGAACCAACTCGCGCGCCGCCGCAGCCGCTTCTTCTTCCTCGGTGGCAGCGAGGTGGCGCAGCCAGCCGAAGCCGTGCAGCTCGCGCGCCCAAGGGGAACTCGGCGGCTCGACGCGAAACGGCGAAGCACCCTTGAGATCGGCAATCTGTGAGGCGAGGCCGAAATGGCCGTGGGCGACCTCGCTCCAAAAGCTCGGATCGGCGGCGCGAAGCTCCTGCGGCACGATCAGGATTTGATCGGCCCCACTTCCCGCATACCGCCATCGAAAGATCGGAGACGACAGCGTCAACGTCAAAATCCGGCGGCGCAAGCGCTCGACCGAGAGTGAGCGAATTTTCAGACGCTCCGTGACGTTGAGGCTCGACATGCTGTTCCCTGGTCGCAGCGCCCCGCGTTGGCGCCGAACGCCCCGAACTAAGCTCGCACTGGCGCCAAAACAAGGCGCGCCAATCAGGTAGCAGTTAACAACTGGCCTTCACAAGCGCCGCCGC
>DATBRP010000099.1:0-1673 GCA_036560245.1 Hyphomicrobium sp. | reverse complement strand
ACCCGGCGACGGGCGAAGCCATCAAGATCAAGGCTTCGAAGAAGATCGCTTTCCGCGCCGCCAAGGAGCTGAAAGAGTCGGTCTAAGGATCGGTCTAGCGGGTGGAATTAAGAAAGGTCGCCTTCCGAGGCGGCCTTTTTTGTTTGTTTCGGGCGACTCGCGTTCCGCGAGCCGGCCGCCCGAAACGGGCGTCGGAGCCGCCAGCGCGGGCTGCTTCCGTCATCCTCAATCGCGTGAGCCACTTTGCGAACGCGAGTGGGGATCCAGCGTCAGACTCGCCGAAGGCGCAAAATATTGGTGTCTTCGACGATTCTTGCGCTGGATCCCCGGCCTTCGACGCGCCTGCGTCGCGCTCGGCCGAGGATGACGCGACGGCTCAACCGCTGGCGAAGTAGTTCGTGATGAAGCGGCCGTAGATGTTGGTCAGCATTTCGAGATCGGCGATGCTGGTGTGTTCATCGACCTGATGGATCGTCGCGTTGACGAGGCCGAATTCGACGACCGGGCAGATGTCCTTGATGAAGCGCGCGTCCGACGTGCCGCCGCCGGTCGTCAACGCCGGCGTGCGCCCGGTGACGGACTTCACCGCGTCTTTGAGCGTCGTGACGAGCGGGCCGGGTTTCGTCAGAAAAACATCGCCGGTGCCGGAGAACGAAAGATCGTATTTGGCGTCGACCTCGACGGCGGCGCGTGTCGCCGTTTCGCGAACCCAAGCTTCGATCTTCGGCCTGTTCCACAAGTCGTTGTAGCGAATGTTGAGCTTGGCGACGGCGCGGCCGGGGATGACGTTGTTCGCGGTATTCGGCACCGAGATGACCGTTACCTGCAAATTGGACGGCTGGAAATTCGCCGTTCCGTCATCGAGCTTGGCCGTCGTGAGGCGATCGATAATGCGGGCGAGCTTCGGCACGGGATTGTCGGCGAGCTGCGGGTAAGCCGAGTGGCCCTGCTTGCCGTGCACGACGAGTTCGGCATTGAGCGAGCCGCGCCGTCCGATCCTGATTTCATCGCCAAGCGCGGCCGGATTTGACGGTTCTCCGACGAGACAAGCGTCGACCACCTCGTCGCGCGTCCTGAGCCAGTCCAGCATTTTCGCGGTGCCGTTGATCGACGCGCCTTCCTCGTCGCCGGTGATCAGGAACGACAGAGAGCCGCGCGGCAGGCCGCTATAATGATGGATGTATTTGAGCGCCGCCGCGACGAAGGCCGCGACGCAGCCCTTCATATCCACCGCGCCGCGCCCGTAGATTTTGCCGTCGCGGATTTCGCCCGAGAAGGGCGGCACGGTCCAGGCCGCCTCGTTGCCGGCGGGCACGACGTCGGTGTGGCCTGCGAACGAAAGGTGCGGCCGGCCGGAGCCGAGACGGGCATAGAGATTGTCGACGTCGGGTGTGCCGGGTTCGGAAAAGATCAGCCGATGGCAAGTGAAGCCGGCGGGTTCGAGGATGTTCTGCAAAAGCGTCAGCGCGCCGCCTTCGTCGGGCGTCACGCTTTCGCATCGGATGAGCGCTTGGGTAAGCGCGACGGGATCGGTTGGGATAAGGGTCATTGCGGGCTCGGCTGATAAAGTTCCTCGACCGACGGCAAGGGTATGTCGCGGCCTTCGAGACTCTGGACGATCGTGATCTTCTGCCAGATCTTGCCCGAGAGATCGGACGTCAGGCGTTCGATAT
>DATBRP010000098.1:0-2094 GCA_036560245.1 Hyphomicrobium sp. | reverse complement strand
AAAAAAGGCCGCCTCGGAAGGCGACCTTTCTTAATTCCACCCGCTAGACCGATCCTTAGACCGACTCTTTCAGCTCCTTGGCGGCGCGGAAAGCGATCTTCTTCGAAGCCTTGATCTTGATGGCTTCGCCCGTCGCCGGGTTGCGGCCCATGCGAGCCGGACGCTTGCGAACCTGCAGCACGCCGAGACCGCCGATGCGGATGCGAGCGCCCTTCTTCAGATGCTTCGCGATTGCGGCCACGAGATCTTCGAGCAGCGCGATCGACTGCTTCTTCGGAATCTCATGCGCCTCGGCAAGTGCCGCCGCCATATGCTTCAACGTAACCGTTTCGATCTTTGCAGCAGGTGCCTTTGCAGGTGCTTTTGCCGGTGCCTTCGCCATGTCATCCCTCTCATTTGCGAATCGATTTCACTCGAACATTACCTTGCCGAAGCCCGAAAACATGCGGTTTTAGGGTATTTTTCGAATGAAGACGGCGAAAAGAGCAGCATTTATGGCCCGAAAGCAAGCGGCAGATTTGCGTTCGGCGCAAAAAAACGCGGAAACCAACGGGAATTGAACGCCCGTGCAGGATCAGGCGGGAGGATAAATCGGGCCTTCGACGTCCTGCCCGCCGCCAAAACGCATGGCGATTCACAGTCCACTCCCTATCTGATGCAAGGTCGCCGCCGCCCGCCAAGGCGGAGCCGTTTGCCCGGACAAGGAGGAGACAACAATGGCCTATGTGGACGGATTCATCGTTGCGATACCGCAAAACCGGCTTGCCGATTACAAAAAGCTGGCTCGCAAGGCCGGCAAGATTTGGCTCGAACACGGCGCCCTCGAATACGTCGAGTGCATCGGCGATGACGTCCCGGTCGGCAAGGTCACGTCATTCCCCAGGGCCGTAAAACTCAAGGACGACGAAATCGTCGCCTTCTCCTGGATCATCTACAAATCGCGCGCCGACCGCGACGCCGTGATGAAGAAGGTCATGGCCGATCCTCGCCTGCCGCAGGACATGTCGAAAATGCCCTTCGACGCCAAACGCATGATCTTCGGCGGCTTCAAACCGATCGTGGAGATGTGAGCCACCCAACCGTCATCCTCGAACGGACGCGCCGGAAGTTGCAGCGCTCTTTCTTGTCATCCCGGACGATCGAAGGCGCAGCCGTAGATCGATCCGGGACCCAGGGGACGAAGCGCGAAACGTGCGAGACACTGGGTCCCGGCTCTTCGCGTTCGCGCCAATGCGCGTCCGCTGCGGCCGGGATGACAATTTCCGAGAAATACCGGCGTTGGCGACCGGCTCGCGGAACGCGCGTCGCCAACGCCAATCAAAAATCTACTTAAAATGCTTCGACAGCTTCAGGCCCTGCCCCTGATAATTCGACTTGAGACCTTGGCCGTAGATCATTTCCGGCGTCTCGGTCATCCGTTCGTAGACGAGGCGGCCGATGATCTGTCCGTCTTCGAGAATGAAGGGGACCTTATGCGAGCGCACTTCCAGCACCACGCGTGAGCCGCCGCCGCCCGCCGGGGCGTGACCGAACCCTGGGTCCATGAATCCCGCGTAGTGAACGCGAAACTCACCAACCAGCGGATTGAACGGCACCATCTCGGCGGCGTGGGTCGGGGGCACATGCACGGCTTCTTTCGACGCCAGAATGTAAAACTCGTCCGGGTCGAGGATCAGCCGATGCTTATCCCTGACGTAAATCGGGTCCCAATAGTCCTCGACCGGATAAGCATCCGGCTTATCGACATCAACGACACCGGTGTGGCGCCGCGCACGAAATCCGACGAGGCCCTTCGCATCCCCCGCCAGATCGACCGCGAGCGCGATACCGCCGGAGATGTCCGCGTTCTCGCCTGATACCAGCCGCTCCCGCTTGTGAAGCTCCTTGAGATCATCGTCGCTGTCGGCCGCTGTGCCGACGCGAAAGCGAATTTGCGATAATCGCGAACCCTTGCGGACAACGATCGGGAACGTCTGCGGGCAAATCTCCGCGAACAGCGGCCCGGCGTAGCCGTGCGGGATTTGGTCGAAAGCTCCGACGCCGTCGGCGATGACGCGCGTGAAGACATCAAGACGCCCCGTCGAGCTTTTCGGA
>DATBRP010000097.1:0-7304 GCA_036560245.1 Hyphomicrobium sp. | reverse complement strand
GACGCCCGACATGCTGAAAGAGGCGGCGAGAAACGTCGGCGAAAGCACAATTCTTTCCCGCACCGGCGGCGCGCCGACTCTAGCCGTCGGCATGGCGGAAATTCTGTCGAGCGCCCTCGGCGGAAAGATGATGATGGCGTTTTGGTACCATTTCGCAATTTTGTTTGAAGCACTCTTCATCTTGACGACGATCGACGCCGGCACACGCGTCGCCCGCTTCATGATTCAGGACTTGATCGGCTCGTTCAGCCCCGTATTCCGCGACACCCGCTCATGGACCGCGAACATCGTCGCGACGACGATCGCCGTTACCGGCTGGGGTTATTTTCTCTACCAGGGCGTCGTCGATCCGCTCGGCGGCATCAACACGCTATGGCCGCTGTTCGGCATCGCCAATCAAATGCTCGCCTGCATCGCGCTGATCCTATGCACCGTCGTCCTCTTCAAGATGAAGCGGCAGCGCTATGCCTGGGTGACGATCGTGCCCGCGGCCTGGGTCGCGATATGCACGCTGACAGCCGGATGGCAAAAGATCTTCAGCGACAATCCAGCCATCGGCTTCCTCGCGCATGCGGATAAATTTGGCACGGCTCTCAATTCCGGCCAGCTTCTCGCGCCCGCCAAAACCATCGACGACATGAGCCGCATCGTCTTCAACGATTACGTCAACGCAACGCTGTCCGGCTTGCTGATCGCACTTGTGGTGGCAATGGCCGGATTCGCAGTTGCGGCAATTATGAAAGCGCTTGCCGATCCGAATATCTCGGCGCGCGAAACTGCAATGGTGGCGGCGGAATGAGCCATGCAAAAGCCTGACACATCATTGTTGTTCATGTTCCGACGGACGTTCGCCAGAACGGCGCGGCTGATGGTCGGCATGCCCGACTACGACACCTACGTCGCACACCGCCAATCGGCACATCCGGGCGAGCCGGTGATGACCTACGAGGAATTCTTCCGCGAGCGGCAGTCGAGCCGCTACGGCGAAAACGGCGGCAAGATCAGCCGCTGCTGCTGACGGGACGCCATCCGTGCTCGACGCCCATGCGGCAACAGAGCCATCATTGCCGCTAACGATTGATCATCTGCGCTGCGACGGCTACGAGGTGGCCGCATGGCACCTCCTTTACTGACGCTCAAAGACATCCACCTGACATTCGGCGGCACGCCGCTGCTCGAAGGCGCGGAACTGACCGTCGCGCCCGGCGACCGCATCTGCCTCGTCGGACGCAACGGTTCCGGAAAATCGACTCTGCTCAAGATCGCGGCCGGTCTCGCGGAGCCGGATCGTGGCGAGCGGTTCGCGCATCCCGGAGCCAGCGTTCGCTATCTGCCGCAGGAAGCCGATTTCAACGGCTTCGAAACCGTCCGCGCCTATGTCGAGGCTGGCCTCGGGCCGACCGACGACCCTTACATGGCGGAATATCTGCTTAGCGAATTGGGGCTCTCAGGCGATGCCGATCCCGAACAGTTGTCAGGCGGCGAAGCCCGTCGCGCTGCCCTCGCCCGTGTTCTCGTCGCGAAACCCGACGTTCTGCTGCTCGACGAACCGACGAACCATCTCGACCTGACCGCCATCGAGTGGCTGGAATCCACGCTGCAGGCGACAAGATCGGCGCTGCTGCTGATCAGCCATGACCGGCGTTTCCTCGAAACGCTGTCGCGCGCAACCGTCTGGCTCGATCGCGGCCAGACGCGCCGCCTTGAACAAGGCTTCGCCGCCTTCGAGGATTGGCGCGATAAGGTGCTCGAAGAAGAAGAGTTCGAACGCCACAAGCTCGATCGCAAGATCGTGCGCGAAGATCAGTGGATGCACGGAGGCGTCACGGGGCGGCGCAAGCGCAACGTCCGTCGCGTGCGCGAACTGCGCGCTATGCGCCAGGAGGTCCGCGAACAACGCAACGTCGTCGGCAGCGCCCGCCTCGATGCCGCCGAAGGCAGCCTCTCCGGCAAGCTCATCTCCGAGATGACCGGCGTCGCCAAAGGCTACGGTGGCGACGACGTTATCTCAGACCTGAACTTGCGTGTGATGCGTGGCGACCGGCTTGGCGTCGTCGGCCCGAACGGCGCCGGTAAAACGACGCTTCTGAAACTGCTGACAGGCCAGATCGAACCGGATCGCGGCACCATCCGTCACGGCGCCAATCTCGAAATCGTGTCGCTCGACCAGAGACGCGACGAACTCAATCCGAATTGGACTGTTTCAGATGCGCTGACCGGCGGCCGCGGCGATCAAGTCGTGATCAATGGCAAGGCGCGCCACGTCGCCAGCTATATGAAGGATTTTCTGTTCCTTCCCGAGCAACGTCTGTCGCCGATCCGTGTGCTGTCGGGCGGTGAGCGCGCCCGATTGATGCTCGCTCGCGCGCTTGCAAAACCGTCGAACGTGCTGGTGCTCGACGAGCCGACCAATGATCTCGATCTTGAAACGCTCGATCTGTTGCAAGAGTTATTATCGGATTATCCCGGCACGCTGCTGCTCGTCAGCCACGACCGCGACTTCCTCGACCGCATCGTGACGAGCGTTCTGGCGCCAACAGGACATGGCCATTGGACCGAATATGCCGGCGGTTATTCCGACATGCTCGCCCAGCGCAAAGGCGACGATCTGCAAAAAGCATCGAACAGCAACAGCGCCGCGCCGTCGGCACGCAAAACGGCGACGGGCGCGGCAGAAGTTGTTCGCACCGGTTCAAAGCAGAAACTCTCCTTCAAGGAGAAGCACGCGCTGTCTTCTCTGCCGGTCGAGATCGCCAAGCTCGAAGCCGAGATCAACGCGCTCGCCGCCAAGCTTGGCGATGCCGAACTTTTCACGCGCGACCGTCCAGCGTTCGATAAGGCGAGCGCCCGCATCGCCGAAGCCCAACGTCAACTCGAAGACGCCGAAATGCGATGGCTGGAGCTTGAAGAAAAGCGCGCGATTCTCGAAGAATCCACTGGTTGAACGCGGCGACCACCCCTCCACGTCATGACCCACCCATGCGAAGCATGCCTTCGGCATGATGCCGGCCATCCAGAGCCGCAAACTCCGTGGTCGGAACGCGTGGGCTAAGTGAAGGCGGCCCACGAAAAATACCCAAAATAAAAGCGGTGGCCGAGTGCCCCGGACCACCGCTTCAAGTCCAACCGTCAGGTCGGCGTCACCAAATTCAGATGACGTCGATTTCAGCCGGGAGATAGCTGGTCACTTCGAGACCAACTTCCTGCTCACGAACTTCAGGCTTTGACCACGTCTTCATGGGTTCCTCCAAAGATTGACAATTAGGAAGCTTCACTACGGGGCTCTGTCTAGTTGCAATAAATAATAAGTTCCAATTGCATTTACGATAACCCCTCATAAGCCGGACTAATAACATTGTAACACTCCGCGCATGGGCGTAGCGCGGATGCTCCGTGTCCTACTTCTTCGCGGCCCACTGGTCTTTGACTTCGTCACACCGCTTCGACACGAAATCGTTGACCTCGTCGACGATGGTGCTGGAAAGCAGATTGACGGTGTTGTCGGCGGCGGTGGCGGTCCACAGCGCGCTCTTGATCACCGTCGGCGCTTCGATCTTTCCCCAATTCGCATGTGCCTCCGTCGCTTTGCCGTTCTCGAATTTGACCTTCGGCGTCAGCTCAAATTTGAATTCCGTCGCACCTTTTTTCTCGCTCGCGATGGAACACGTCACCGTGTGCTTCTGAAAAGCAATCTCGACCTTCGGCTCCGTCATGGCCCTGACGAGGTCGCCGCGCTTGACGCTCAAGTCGGTCGAACAGTGCACACCGTCGTATGGCCACTTCACTTTCAATTTACCGACGAGCTTGACCATCTGCTCTTTGCGCCAGCTCTTGATGACGTGGCACGCGATATCGCCTGACGCCTCCTTCGAGTGAAATGCTCTGCAGACGTCGACCTTGCAGGCCTTGCGACTTTCCTTTTCGGCTTTTTCTTCCGGAGTGAGATCGGCGTCATCGGAAGACGCCGCGGCGGGCTTGCCGGCATCGGCGGCGGTTGCCACCTTGCCGCCTGACGTTGCCGCACCAAATATGAGCAGCAGGGCGAACGCCGTCGTCGGTTTCATCGAAATTCCCTCATGCTGAGACAAATGACCACCATTGGCGGTCATGGCTGGGTACGCGGGCAGGACTATGGCAGATTGTCTCGCCGGCGCCTGATTTCGGGCCTCCCAGACAGGCCGGATAAAGCGACGCCGCTCGGCGCTTGAAGAGCGACGGACCCTTCCCATATCGTAGGTTACGTGGTGCCGGGCAGACGACATGCCGGCACCGGTACGGACGGCCAAATGGCGTCCGGCATGAAAGATGGTCGCTTCATAAGGGCCCTCGCATGACACGCATGACAACCCTCTCCAACCCGCTTTTGCTGGGCTTTGAGGAAATCGAAAGACTAATCGATCGCGCTGCCAAGGGCGGCGGCGACGGGTATCCACCATACAACATCGAAAGGGTTGCCGGTGACGGCAGTGCCGCCGAATTGCTTCGAATCACGCTGGCGGTCGCGGGTTTCACGCGCGAAGACCTCGAGATAACTCTCGAGGACAAGCAGCTGACGGTCCGGGGCAAACAGCAGGACGACAAAGCGCGAGACTACGTTTACCGAGGCATCGCCTCACGCCAATTTTCGCGAACTTTCGTCCTCGCCGACGGCATCGAAGTCAAGAACGCGGATCTTTCGAACGGCCTCTTGGCCATCGATCTGCAACGGTTGGAGCCCGAGCGACTCGTTAGGCGAATAGAGATCGGAGCACCTGCTCGGATCAAAAGCCGCACCTAGAGAGTCTTTCGCGTCACAGCCCCCGCGACCGAATCGTCAGAGGATCGGGGCATACACGAGCAATCCGGAAGGCCCCGAATGGCCGCAATTTTCGGATATGCGAATTGGAGCCCGGCCTCGACACATGGAGGAAGAGCGTCATGAATAGCAAGAGCACCGCAAAAACGACTGTTGTCGATCACGTTGTAGCGCCCGTCATGAGCGAATTCGAACTCGCGCGTCTTGGCGGCGGTGAGGTCGCCTATATCAAGACGCTGACCTCGGACGAGGCGCTCGACATGTTTCCGCAGATCGAAGGCTTGCCGAAGGGCATCCCGCTCTTTTCATTGCATGCCGCCGACGGCACGCCGATTGCGTTGACCGATACGCTGCAGGCCGCCATTGGCCATGCCCATGAGGATGAATTGGCAATCGCTCCGCTCAATTAGACTGGCGGCACGGCCTTCGCCTCGGCCTGAGCCTACATTTCTGAACCTGCATTTTTGGAGAGCCGCCCGGCATCGGGCGGCTCGATGCATTTCAGGCCACGTCTAGGAGCGATAACGGGCATATTGCCCTTTGGGCTTGAAACGCTCGAGATATTCGGGAACGACCGCATCGATCGAGGCCGGCTGCAAAACGCCGAGCGCTGCGAGCGTGCGGTTCTCACGCTTGGCAGCTTCCGACACGACGTTGTCGAGCTTGAGCAGCCGCAGTTGATCGACGGTCACCGGCCGCATCGTGTTCGGCAACGGCCAGGTTAGCAACGCCTGCAGTTGCATCAACCAGAACGGCACGGGCAGCAGCAACCGGCGACGGTCTGAATAGCGCAGCGTCGCTTCCAGGATATCGCGGAAGCTTACGACCTGCGGCCCGCCAAGTTCGTAAGTCGCGCCCTGTTCGCCGGCATCGATGGCGGCATTCGCCGTTGCCTGGCCGACATCACCCACGAAAACCGGTTGAAATTTTGTGTGGCCGCCGCCGATCAGCGGCAATACGGGGCTCACGCGCGCGAGTGCCGCGAAGCGATTGAAGAAATCATCTTCAGGCCCGAAAACGATGGAAGGCCGCACGATGATCCCGGACGGGAATTCGGCGTGCACGGCCGCCTCACCTTCGGCTTTAGTGACGGCGTAGCTGGAATTCGATTTACCGTTGGCTCCAATCGCCGAGATATGCACAAGGCGCCGGGCACCCGTTTCGCGGGCCGCCCTGGCCACCCGCCGCGCGCCCTGGGCGTGTACGGCCTCAAATGTCTGCGCCCCCTCCGGCGCTAGGATGCCGACGGCATTGATGACGATGTCCGCGCCTTCGACAGCACGTACGACCGAATCGGCAAACCGCAAATTGGCCTGCACGGCGTGGATCTGCCCGACGACGCCCATGGGTTGCAGATAACCTGCCAGATCGGGGCGCCGTACGGCCGCACGGACCCGGTATCCGCGTCGCGCGAGGCACCAGACGACCTGCCGGCCTATGAATCCGGAGCCGCCGAAGACCGTCGCAAGTTTGCCGTTCCCCGCCATGTCACACCTCGATTTTCTTCGTGGGCTTCACGGCTCCGACGTCTACCGGGCGGAAGCGGCGGTGTGAAGCGCCAGATCGGGCACTCGGCATGCCGTCGCGTCACAGGGACAACGGCGGCTTGGGCAGCAATTGACTTCCGGGCGCGCTCAATTTACGTCACTGCGATCCTGATTGGCCCAGATGGCGGAATTGGTAGACGCACTGCTTTCAGGTAGCAGCGCTCAAAAGGCGTGGAGGTTCGAGTCCTCTTCTGGGCACCACGACTTTCCTAACGTGTTGGAATGTCGTAATTACTGAAACACATTCGTTCACGGCCTTCTCTCAGACCTGTCGCGTTACGGCGACGATATCGCGAACACCTAACCCGCTATGCGAGATCAAGGGCCAATCGCTTTGTATGGGTGGAAGCGTCTGGTTGGAAATAATAATCAGACAACATCCAATTTAACGACTTCATCACTGCATTAGTCTAGCTCTTGATAGCCCTCCTGTTCCCTCGGGTGGGTACCCCGGTTTGCACATCCCCCGTGCCACCGTGGTTCGGGCGCCAGCCATTCCCCCCCGTCTAGGTTGGCGCCCTTCTCTCAGTTGCACCCGCGCGGAACAACCTAATCAGCGACCCGTCAACACAATGCTGAGATTAACGTCCGGCCACGCGAACAAGAGCGATTAGTACCGGGCGTCGGGAGAGAGGAATTGTAATTTCACTGGCAAACGGAAACAGAAGCGGTACCCTTTGCTCCGAGTGGATCAAGTTCAAGGAAATCCAATGAATACGCAATTCCTGGAAACATGGGAGCCGCGGGTTCTCAGCATCTTGCGCATTGTCGCAGGCGTTCTTTTCTTCGAGCATGGCCTGCAGAAGTTGCTCAATTTCCCTCCACGGCCTCCGACAGCTTCCGCGCCAGAACTGTTCTCGCTGCTTGGCGGGGCAGGAGTATTGGAACTCGTCGGAGGTGCGCTCTTGATCCTTGGACTGTTCACCCGCCCTACCGCATTTATTCTCGCGGGCGAAATGGCG
>DATBRP010000096.1:0-3483 GCA_036560245.1 Hyphomicrobium sp. | reverse complement strand
TTCAGCCACGGCTGCATGCGCGTGCGTAACCCCGTCACGATGGCGGAGATCATTCTCGATAATGACAAAGGCTGGGACAAGACCACCGTCGACAATCTCGTGACGAAAGGTCCGGAGGAGAATGAGATTGCCCTGACGCGGCCGATCCCGGTTCACATCACCTACTTCACGGCCCGCGTCGACCCGAACGGCGAAGTTGAAACCTTCAACGATATCTACGGCCATGAGAAGCGCATCACGCTGGCGCTGCAGGGCCGCTGGAACGAGATCGTCAAGACCAAGGAGCCGACGGTATCGCCCGACGATATCAACGTCGCCGAGGATGCCGACAGCCGCCGGCGCGATTATGATAACGACTGGTTCGGTGGCGACGATGACGATTATGACTCGCGCCGTCGCGGCAAACATCACGGCGGCGGTCTCAATCATTTCTTCCAGCAGGTTCTTGGCGGTTTCTGAACCTCTGCAATTACCGAATTATCGAAGCCGGCCGATCCCCTCGGCTGGCTTCGTCTTTTCCAGCTCACGAGCATCCCTGCCCTTTTGTCGCCCCTTCGCGGCCGTTAGATGCCCAAACGGGATCGTTACTTCCTCTTAAGGGTTCGGGGTTAACCATCTAGGGCCGGGCAATTTCGGCCCCAGTCGGGCTCGGGGACTATTGGTATTGGGACGGGGGATTACGTGCTGTTTCGCCGCTCAGGCGTAATTTTGGGAGCTATCGCGCTCGTCGCGTCGGTGTGTCTGAACGCCGACAGCATGACAGCGGCTGGGCAGCCGAACGAGCGCACTATCTCGTTCTACCACATTCACACCCACGAGCGCCTGACGGTCGTCTACAAGCGCAACGGCAAATACATTCCCGAGGCGATGAAGCAGATCAACTGGATCATGCGTGATTGGCGCAAGAACCAAGTGAAGGAAATCGCGCCGGCAACGATCGATCTTGCCTGGGAAATGCACGAAGAGCTTGGCTCGAAAGAGCCGATCAACATTATCTGCGGCTATCGCTCGGCCGACACGAACGAGATGTTGCGCCGAACCGTCGGCGGTCAGGCGAAACAGAGCCAGCACATCACCGGCAAGGCCATCGACATCACGTTTCCTGACGTTCCGCTGAAGAGAATGCGCTATTCGGCGCTGATCCGCGAGCGCGGCGGCGTCGGCTATTATCCGACCTCCGGCATCCCGTTCGTGCATGTCGATACCGGACGCGTCAGAATGTGGCCGCGGATGCCGCGCATGGAATTGGCCCTGCTTTTTCCCAACGGCCATTCGAAATATATTCCGGATGACGGCCGGCCGATCACGCCGGGCGACGTCAGGGTCGCGCAGAGTAAATTCCATGACCTTTCCGTTCAGGTCGCTCAGTTTTTCCGCGACCGGATAATGCCAGGCTCGTCGCACACGATGGTTGCCTCGGCGGAGATCGGCACGGGAAAATCGAAGTTGCAGGTCGTCGCTTCGCTTGGCGGCGGCTCGACCCGGCGCAGCGTCAACCTGACGAGCGAACCTGATCCTTCGCTCCGCGATCCGAAACCGTTCGCGACAGCTAAGCTCGCGTCGTTCTCACCTGCCGACGCCGGGGATGAGGCGCCGCATCTGATCTCGGCGCCACGGATCGTAGACCGGGCTTCCCACTTCACGCCGGCGTCGAAGGCCGATCGCGGCAAACTCGATGCCCTGGTAGCCGCAGCCGCAACAACGCTGCTTCCCGAGCTTATCTCAGGTCCAAAGCCGGCGGTGCGGCCTCGGAAGGCTCTCGCTGCCGCAGCCTTGGCCGAAGCCGGCCAGCGCCCTCCTCAACCGGTCGCCCGGGTTGCGAGCCTCGACCCTGCGGCCGCGGCGAGCGTTTCGGACATGAGCCCGGACAGTCTCGGCAACGGCTGGGCGGAAGCCCCCGCGTTTGACGAAGATCACCCGGAAGAACTTGCCTATCGGCCGTTTCCGCTGGCGCCGATCATGACGAATACGGCTGCAGAGCGTGACGCGCCGCTGGCGGAGATGCAACGTCCCGATGTCGCCGCGACGCTTGAAGTTCTCGATGATGTCGGCAGCGTCGTGCCGATGAAACTGCGGCCCGGCAAGCAACTCGCCGAAGAAATGTGGGCCCAGCAGTTCCAGGGTAAGGCCGTTCACGTCGAAGCTCTGATGGAGCTCGAGCGGAACCGGGTCCCTGCCGGCATCGAAACCCGCGCTGTAGCAACCAGCGCGCGCTGACGCCGCTGTCGCGCGACGGCTTCGCTCACTCTTCATGGCCGCAGGAGCGACCGTCCGGGCAACAAGTGGAGACCGCTGAACTCTCGGCCCTGGATGGCCGGGTCAAGCCCGGCCATGGAGAGTGAGAGGATAGTTCGTTCCTTCGATCACCATAGAACCACCCCAACGTCATGGCCGCGAAGGCGGCCATCCACGCGAGCCTCAGCAATTATAGCGTCGAGGCTTGTCTCGATCCCGGCTGTGCGCTGCGGCCAGGGATGACAAGCTGGGCTATGCGGGAGGAATTAAAATCAAGCCTGCGTGGCAAGCGCGCCGCGCTTCAGGGATGCCTGGCCAGCCGACGCTATCAGTTTTGAGAGAGCGAGGAAGTCGGCACGGCGCGGGCTCGACCGGCGCCAGGCGAGACCGATCGCGCGCGAGGGTTCCGGATCGACGAAGCGAATGACCTTGATCTCGCGGCTGCGCGCTTCGACGCCAAGGCAGATTTCCGGCAGCAGCGTAATGCCGAACCCTGCCGACACCATCTCGACGATCGTCGAAAGACTGGAAGCGCCGAAGGTGTTGACTGCATCAACCTGCTGCAAGCTGCAATAGGTCAACGCCTGATCTCTCAGGCAATGTCCCTCTTCGAGCAGCAACAGGCGATCGCCCTCGACCATGTCCTTCGTTGCGCGGACGCGTCCGGTCATTTTTTTTGCCTTCGGCACGGCGAGCAAAAAGCGGTCATCGAAGATCGATAGCGTTTCGATGTCGGAATTTTTGACCGGTAGTGCGAGCAGCAGCACGTCGAGCTTGCCTTCGACCAGTTCGTCTATCAGCGGCTGCGTTTGCGTCTCGCGCACGTGCAGTTCGAGGTCGGGATATTTCTCCTTGAGCAGCGGCAGCAGCGGCGGCAGCAGATAGGGAGCGATCGATGGGATAACGCCGAGACGCAACGTCCCGGAAAGAATGCCGCCGGCGTGCTGGGCGTAATCGACGAGATTGCGCACGTCATTCAGGAGACGCTGGGCACGGGCGGCAATCTCCTCGCCCTTGGGCGTAAGCTTAATGCCCGATCGCGTGCGCTCGACAAGAGGGATGCCGAGGGACGCTTCGAGGTCCTGGATTTGCATCGAGAGCGCAGGCTGCGTCACCGAGCAAGCGTCGGCGGCGCGGCCGAAATGCTGCTCGCGCGCCAGCGCATCGAAGTAGCGCAACTGCTTTAGTGTGATGTGTATCATCAGCTAGACTAATGCACCGGACAAGAAATGCCGATTTGTCCTTATC
>DATBRP010000095.1:0-5392 GCA_036560245.1 Hyphomicrobium sp. | reverse complement strand
TCTGCGCGTCTCTCACTTCGGAAAATAGAGGCTTTAATTTATGAACAACCGATGAATACTGACGTCGACATATTTCATATGACATATCGTAAAACGCGCGCCGTAGCTGTCAGCAGCGCGGGCACGTGCTAGGCATTTTTTCCGAGCTTAAATCGCAGCGGAGGCCGACGTGACAATCGATGCAAGCTTGAAAAGTTCGGCGGGCCAGCAGCTGATCGGTAAAGTTGCACAGGCATTTAACATCGATGAACACAAGGCCACCGCAGCAGTCCAAACGCTCGCCGACGAACTCAATGCCCGAATGCAACGCAACATGCTGTCCCGTGGCGGTGTCGCCGACGTTGCCTCCCTTGTGACCGATCCGTCCGCTGGGAAAGCGCTCTCAAATCCAGACACGCTCGCCTCGCCCGCTGCCACCGAGAGCGGCAATCACATCCTCGATGTTTTAATCGGCAACAAACACATCAGTCGAAAAATCGCGGCACGCGCTGCTACGCGGGCTGATCTTGGCGCGGATACGACCGAAAAACTGTTGCCCGCAGTCGCGAGCCTGATGATCGCGGAATTGCAGCGCCAGTCCCAACCGGCGCTGGAAAAACTCATAAGCAACGCTCCCGGTCTGGTAAGCGCCGGCGGCAGCCCGCTCTCGCTGCCGGGTGAGACGCAACCCTCCGGCAGCCCTTCGAGCGATTGGACATCCGGCAATGGCTCCGCGTATTCCGCCCCACAACCAGCCCCGGGCAAACCGATCGACGCCGGACAGCCCCTTCCTATTCCAGGCGATAACATCCCTGGCATAGGGCGCTCGCGCCAATATCAAGAACCGAACAATCCCTACGATCAGTTGCCGGATATCGTCCGTCGCGGTGGCCAGCAGGTTCCGGGCGGCGGCGGCTCACTCGAAGATATCATACGGTCGATTTTCGGCAGCGTGCTCGGATCGAACCGCGGCGTCATCGGAACGATGATCCAGCTATTTCTGATCCGCTGGCTGGCATCGCTGGCGCGCCGAATTTTTTCGCGCGTTCTGGGTGGAAGATAAACGGCGCTCCGAAGCAAACAGCAAAAGGGCCGTGCATTGGCACAGCCCCCCAGCAGCTCTCAAACTTTGTATCAGCGACGCCCGACTAGCGATGTCGGCAAGGCCGCGAACTGACATCGCAGCTCCACGGACCGCCGATGCCGGCGCGCGAGCACTTGATGCTCTTGCTGCCCGACCGCCGCCAGTCCGTCCAGGCTCCGCCGTATTCGAAATCGACGAAATCCGCCCACGACTTGATCGCCGCGATTTGAGCGGCGCGCTTCGTCGCTAAACCGGCGCTCGAACCGTAGTGGTAATGGTCGGTAAAGCAGATCGAGCCGCGCTCGCGGCGCTGCTCATGGATGTCCGCGACTTCCTGCGCCATCACAGGCGTAGCAAGCAAAACCAAGACGGCGGCAGCAAGCCCCCGCCGAACGCATCCCGTCATTGTCATTGTCGACCCCCCCGGAAACGACTTGGGGCGAAGCCCCCTGTGGACATCTTGCAGATTCAGACCTTCTCTCGAAGGGTTGTCGACCCTGTCGTTCAAGAAATTCTCAAGGAGCGGCAAACGGGGCACAGCTTCCGCCTTCGGCGGACCCGGCCCGGTTATTGGGACAATGTCGTCCTCTCGTCGCAAACCGCCTTACTTAACGGCGACAACCGAGATTTCGACGAGCATCCGGGGATCGATCACCTTGGCTTCGACGCAGGCCCGCGCCGGCGCGTCTTTACCGCCAAGCCAGGCGCTCCATGACTTGTTCATGCCGTCACGGTTGCGGATGTCATTGAGCCAGACTGTCGCCTGAACGACCTTCGACTTGTCGGTACCGGCGAGCGCCAGGAGCCTGTCGATTTCAGCCAGAACCTCAGCCGTCTGACCTTCGACGTCGCGAGAAAGGTCGGTTGGGATCACACCCGCCGTAAAGACGAAGCCGTTGGCCTCCGTGGCTTTTGAATAAACTGCTGAAGATTCGTAGCGCTTAACGGTCAAATGAGCCTCCCGAGAGCTGATCTGAAGCTCCCATAGCAGGCCACAGCGCTCTCCAGAAGTCTCAAAGCAGGGGCGGGTCGACGTGCCGCTCGCCATCGATGACGAGCCCCTTGAGCGCCGCCTGACCATCGGCTCCGACAGCCACGATGGCTTCGATCTTGTGATCCCGGACCTTGCTTTCGAGCGCCCGCCCCGTGCCCTCCGGCACGAAGTAGGTTTCGACGCCGTAGCGCATGTTGAGCACCTCATCCGGCGTGCTCTGGGGCCGCCAGACGCGATTGATGTGCCCTTTCAGCACAACATCGGCAGGCGCGGTTTGATTTGGAAAAACTGACGTGACACCGCTCACCGTCCAGCCACCCCCGGTTCCAGGGCTCAGGGTAACGTAGACAGTCGAGCCCGCCTGAAAATCGTCGAAGTTTGCCGCCGGCACAGTCGCCTTGTTCAAGGTCGAAATGTCGTAGCCAAGCGTCACGTAATCGCCGCGAAACAGATCGCGCGGATCGAGCGGCTTGACCGGCATCGTGATCTCGCGGCCCGACTTCAGAAGTCGGTCACGATCGTAGACCATCTTGAAAAGAGCCGCCGACTGCACGAGCGCAACGAGTATCAGCAACGGCCAGAAGTAGCGCCGGGTACCCGTCATGTCGCCACCTCTTTGCCGGAACCGCGCTGAGCCAATCGCCATGCCATATAGGCCAGTGCCGCAACGATCAGAGCCGCAATGAGGAAGAACAGCGACGTCTCGAGGATTGATCCGACCGTCTTCCAGTAGAGCGACAGAATCTCGAGCGAGAAAGCCATGTAGCCGAGCCACAGCACACCGCGGTTCGCCGTCGATAAGCCGTAGCTGATGGCGGCAAGCAGCATGACCAGCGTCAAAGCCGCAAGCGCGATGAGCGTGCCGAGCGAGGGGCTTTCAAAGAACTGCAACGCATAAAGCCCGGCGAACGTAACGGCGACCGCGTAAGCCAGGATCGGAGCCGCGACATGATCCATATCCGGGCGTACCTTTTCAATTCCGATCGCGACGATGGCGGCGAGCACGCCGAGCGTCGCCACCAGAGCGTGTTCGTGGCCGTTCGCTAAAAGATATCCAAGCGAAACGACGAAGCATGACAGCGCCAGTGCGGAAAGATGCAAACCAGGGCGCCAGCGCTGCCAAACGAAAGCAATCGTAACAGCCGCCCAGCCGATCAGAAACGGCCAATGCACGTCGTTGCGCTCGGACGTCTCCATGAATGACCAGACGCAGACGAGCACCAGAGCCAGTGCCAAGGCCGGGTTTGACCTCAGAAGCACGCCTGCGAAAAGCGCGCCGATCCACCACATCAAAACGCCGTCCGGCGGATTGCCGTCGATGTTGTACATCTGGCTGATCAACATGATGCTGGCGCCGAACATCGCGACGGCGAAAAGAATGGCGGCATCGGCGAAAACATCATGCCCGCGCGCGGCGAGCCAGCCTGCAACGCCGTAGCCCACCCAGATTGAGGCCAGCAACAGCACGAGCCGGCCGAGACGCGGCATCTCATCCCAATGCGCCGCGACGAAAGAAATGGCGGCGAACCCGAAAAGGACGCTGGCAAGAATGGCCAACGCTGAGGCAAGGCTGAACTCACGCCCGCTCTTGGCGGCATCGGCGAGAATGGCGGCGCGGCCGTCTTCGTTCACCCAACCGTTCGATAGCCAGCGATCGAGATCGCGCGTCAGCCGCTTTTGATAGGAAGCCCACATATCGAACCTGTCTGGTGGCGTGTAGTCCGCCGACGTTCTTCACCGCCGCAGCTTTTCCGCGCCGCGTGTCGATTTTACGATTCCCGGATTGAAGCCACGGCAAGGGTGCATTGGCTAGCCCTCCCCTTCGGCTCCGATGCCGGCCGATACCTGACGCTGACGCCGGTTATCTCCAATTTGCCCCAAACCGCCTCTAGCCTTCTCCCTTCTACAGTCAGGAATTGCCCCTCCCCTTGCCGCCACCTTGCCGCGCCCGCCTTGACGCGCGCGAGGTTATAAGCCACCTTAGTTGCGAATGATTGTCATTTGCGAAAAGAGTCCGCCCGACACATGGATGCCAAGTCAGCCGTCGAGGTGACATCGCAAGACTCGTCCGGATCGCCTACCGGCGCGAGCTGGCAGCGGCAGCTCGGCGATCGCTCCCTCGCCGACGTCTTCCGCACCGTGCCGGTGGTGCGAGGCGCTTCGACATGGCGCCGCTTCGCTGCGTTCCTTGGCCCCGGATACATGGTGGCCGTCGGATATATGGACCCCGGCAATTGGGCGACCTCCATCGCCGGCGGTTCGAAGTTCGGGTACGCACTGCTCTTCGTCGCGCTGCTTTCCAACATCATGGCGATAATTCTGCAGGCGCTCTGCGCGCGCCTCGCCATTGGTTCCGGGCGCGATTTAGCTCAGGCCTGCCGCGACGGTTATCCGCGATGGGCAGCTTTCCCGCTCTGGCTCTTCGCGGAAACCGCGATCATCGCCACCGACGTTGCTGAGGTCATCGGCACGGCCATCGGCCTCAATCTGCTTGTCGGACTTCCGCTTGAGATCGGCGTGCTGCTAACGGCGCTCGACGTTTTCGTCGTGCTGCTTTTGCAGCGTCTGGGCTTCCGTTATCTCGAGGCCTTCATCGTCACGATGCTCGGCGTGATTACGGTCTGCTTTGCCGTCCAGATCGCGCTCGCGAATCCGGAATGGGGCGCGGTCATTCGCGGCTTCGCGCCGACCACCGACATCCTCCGAAATCCCGACATGCTCTATCTCGCTCTCGGTATTCTCGGCGCGACGGTCATGCCGCATAATCTTTATCTGCACTCGGCCATCGTGCAGACCCGTGCATTCGGCGATTCAACGGAAGAAAAGCGCGAGGCGCTCAAATTCGCGACGCTTGATTCAACCGTCGCGCTGTCGCTCGCCCTCGTGATCAATGCATCTATCCTGATCCTGGCGGCCGCGACCTTCTATAAGTCCGGCAACACCGGCGTCGCCGAGCTGGGTCAGGCGCAATCGCTTCTGCATCCGCTGCTAGGCTCGGCGATCGCCCCGACGCTCTTCGGCATTGCGCTGCTCTGTTGCGGCATGAATTCGACGGTGACGGCAACGCTCGCCGGCCAGGCCGTCATGGAAGGCTTCCTGCAAATCAGATTAGCCGCCTGGATGCGGCGCCTGGTGACGCGCTCGGTGGCCCTGCTCCCGGCCGCCGGCGTGACGCTCTTTTACGGTGAAGCCGAAACGGCCAAGCTCCTGATCCTGTCGCAGGTCGTCTTGAGCCTTCAGCTGCCTTTCGCCATCGTGCCGCTCGTCCAGTTCACGGCAAGCCGCAGCAAGATGGGTGATCTCGTTTCGCCGCGCTGGCTGACCGCGATCGCAGC
>DATBRP010000094.1:0-4421 GCA_036560245.1 Hyphomicrobium sp. | reverse complement strand
TATGGCGGCTGCCCTTATCTCATTTTCTTTCCAAGTCTTTTTCATTCGGCGGCCGGTGGTGCGATGCGGCGAATAAGGGCCCAATCGGCGGGAGAAAGCCGATCTTGCTCAGCGTGCGGCCGATTTTTGTTGGCGAACTCGACCGCTTGCGTGGGCTCGGCTTCGATGGCTTCGGGTTCCTGCCGCTGGTCATGAACCCGCGTCCAAGGGCGCTCCGAATCGCTAAAGGCGGCCTTGAGCGATGCGGGGATGACGGCTTCGCTGACCGGAACGGTGAAGGTCGCCGTCTCGCGCTGCAAGGTGACGCTTGCAAGCGTTTCATTCCGCGCTGCTTCGGTGCTTGGCTGATGGCGCGACTGCGGGCCGCGCGGGATCGTAACGACTGTTGCCGGTCGAACTTCCGAGGTTGGAGGCGGAGGAATGGGAGCGGCTTCGGCCGTGTTGCTGTTTGCGGCCTTGACGGTCACGTCGGCTTCAGGCGCTGGAGGCGGGGCAGGCCGGCGCACGCGCGGCGCTTGCGGAGGTTGCGGCTCCGGCTGATAGACTGCGGCGTAGGGACCAAATCGCTTAGCGTGCTCGGGATCGACCGAGATGCTTGGCGCCGCCTGATTTGCGCGACGCTCGAAGCTCGGCTCGAAATCTTCCCTTCGGCGGGCCGATGCGAGGCCGGTCGGCGGCGGGCGGTTATCCGGTGGGTTGGTGCGAGGTACTTCGGTGCTTTCTTCGTCGGCTTGTCTTGCTTCGGCGCGGCGCGCGGCGCCCATGACGGCGCCGAGGATGATATCCGACCACGCGCCGTTGATGAACTTGTAGACGCGGAATGATTCCGAGCCCGCGAACTTCGAGCCTTGGCGCCCCAGGCGCTTCTGGATGCTGGCCGTGGTCGGCAGCAATGTGCGCCGGAAGATCTTTTCTTTTTCGAAGCTGGCGAACAGGTTGGCGAGCAATTGGGCTTCGACGCGCAGGTTCTCGCGCTCGGTGGGATTCATGCGCGGCGGTGCGTCGAGCGGGACGGCGACGTAATAATCGCCGTTCATGTCGAACACGACGTGACGGAACAGCTCGAAGCTCTCGCGGACTTGCTTGTCGCGGTGAATGTCGTTGAAGCGGGAGAGGATTTCGATCACGGGACCGCGCTCGGCGGCTTTCATCTTCGGCACCAGTCCGTCGAGTCGGCTGCCCGGACGCTGACCCATCGACACGAGGAACAAGCAAAGGTCGACGAACAGTGCGACGGCGAGAGGAACGTAGTCGCGTTTCGATAATCCGGAGCCTTCGTCGTCGAGCGAGCGGGCGGCGCGAACTTCTGCGTCTGGCGGGTTCTCGACCGACTGGATTGCGCGCTTCTGCAATTCGCGAAGCTCGTCGGCGGACGGCGGCATCTTGAACGAGAGGAGGCCGTAAAACGTCGCGGTCAGACGGCGGAAGGCTTCGATCGTCGCTTCCGATCCTTCGACGGCGGCGATCTCGGGTTTCTGCAACTCGGGGAGCTGGTCGATGGCCTTGACGACGCCGTGCAATGCCATCTGCAACTGTGGGTCAGGGCAGGAGACGCTGCCGTTCTTGCCGTCGCCGAACGTCGTGCGTTCGGAGCGATCGGCAAGATCGGAGCGGATCTGGCGAAGCTGCGGATCGGTGCGGAAGGCGTTGAAGCCGGTAACTGTCAGATCGAGCTTGCGGCCGAGCGCGCGCATGAAGTCGTTGCGCGTTCCTGTTTTCGGATCGAACGTCGAAGGGTCGGCCGACACGACCTTTGCGAGGTCGCCGTTCAGCGCTTGCATGTCATTATTGACGGCGCCGACGCGGCCTTTGACGAATTCGGACGCAAACGAGAAGCGCTGCGCGTCTTCTTCGCGCATCTTGCGGCGCGGCCCGTCGCCCGGCTTCGAGTTCGGGCAGGACGTTCCTTTCGTGCGCTCAAGCTCGGCCTTGTCGGTCGAAATTTTCGTCAGCTGTGTCAGCGTCGATTGCAACTGTTCAAGGCGCGTCGAGGCGCCGTGCAAGGCGTTCTGCACCTGCGAAACCGCGCTTTCGGCCGAGCGTGAGGCTTCGCCACGGCTTTCGAGAACCTTCCAGTAGAAGCCGAAGCCGAAACCGATGGAGATCAACGAGAGGAAGACGTAGCCGCCGGCGTAGAAGAGCTTGGTGGTGAAGGGGTGCGGACGGAAAAGCTGGTCGAGCAGCCAGATGATCATCGTCATCAGCATCGCCACGGAGAAACCGGTGATGATGCGATGGGTGAGCGGCAGGTCGCCCAAGTTGGCTTCGATCAGTTCGAGCATGCCGACGTAGGTCGCAACCCACGACAGCGCGCCGAGGCCGAAGATGAGGATCGTGCGTTTGATGTCGCGAGGCGGTTTGCGTGGCGCGGCGGAATCTTCATCGACCATCGCGCGAGACCGCAGCGACGCCGTTCCGCGCCGGAACTCAGATGCTCCCAAGGTCATTACCGCCAACCCGCTTCGTGGTGAGACGAGCGGCACACTCGGTCGCCAGTCCGCGTTTTTAATGTCGCAACTGCGGCTGACGGGTGTCGAAGGGCTGAATGGTTTTTGCTTTTGCTTTTGCTTTGCGCTCGCGACTGCGCTCCGCGCAGCCGGCCGCGAGCGCGCCGAAGGCTCTGTTGCGTCTACGACGGGTCTTGCGCTGGATCCCCGGCTATCGACGCGGCTCTTTTCCTTGGCATTGCCGACTCTCCTTCGTCGAGCCGGCCGGCAATGCCGCAGCGCCGCGCTCGGCCGAGGATGACGGAAGATGCTTTAGTTCGGATTGAGCGCGCGCATCTGTTCGTCGGCGGGTGATCGTTCGCGCGGGCTCGTGCCTTTGATCGCCAGCGTTTCGGGTCTGGCCTTGGCAATTGCGGATATTCGTGCAGGCCCTAACGGCGTCCGCTTCATGGGAAGCAAATCGCGCCGCGGGTTTGATTTCGCGTGCTCGGCGAGATCCTGAAGCAGGACGTTGAGCAGGGGAGCTGCGATCTGTGCTGCGTGAAGGTCGCGCGCCCAGGGCCTCGATGCTGTGCCGGTGCCGACGAGGACGACGTAAGAATAGGCGGCGCCGTTCGTGAATTGCAATCCGCCGGATGCCCATGTGTCGACGGTGGCGTTGGGATCGAGGGACACCGAGGTTCCCGTCTTGGCGAAGTGCAGTCGCAAATCGCCGCGCCGGTGCGCGCACCATTTGCCGACGCTTTTCAACGTTCCATAGGATTTGCCGCCGGATTGGTAACAAAGCGGCGCTTCGAGGAGCGTCTTGATCAGCCCAACCGCACTTGGCCGGATCAACGATTTCGGAATGATCGCGGGCCGTGCTTCGGCGGCGATGCCGCCACCATCCTGGCCTTTCTGAGTGTAGTCGTAAGCCTTGATCAGTGTCGGCGGGCGGATTGGCTTCGTTCCGCGCCCTATCAGTGACGCGAGAATGACGCTCGACATGAATTGCACGCGCCGGGGCGCTCCGGCGATCTGGCCCAATACGACGGCGGTCGACGGCGGCGTACCGCCCGATTCCGCAGCGGGCGGCATCGCGAAGCCGAAGCCGTCGATCAGCCGCTTGATCGGAGCCTGGCCGAGTTCGGCGCCGCGATTGATCAACGGCGCGTTGAGCGAACACGCGAAAGCAACCAGCGCTTTTCGGTTTTGCCGGCTTGATCCCTTGGCGCAGGTGTCGAGGCCCTGAGCCGGAGCCGTGGGGTCGGTGTACAAGCTCTCGGCCGTGTCGCGCCCCTGGTTGGCGAGCGCGATGGCGAGCAACATCTTTCCTGTCGAAGCAATCTGACGGCTTTCGGCGCTCGGATCGTAGAGGCCGTTATCGGCGCGGCGGGCCGGAAGCGAGCCGTAGTAAGCGGCCGTTTCGCCAGCTTCGTAATAGCGCACGATGCGGCCGTCGCCATCGGCCGCGACGACGATGACGTTCGGGAGCATCTTATCGGCCGTCACTTTTTTCGGGTCGAGCGTGTAGGCCGGATCGATGCGTGACGACCACTTGGTATCAAGAGCGGCCAACTCGGTATCGATCTCGTCGCGGAATGCTAAGTTCTCGCCGATGTCGAAAGTCGTCGTGACGCCGCGCACGTAGTCGCGCCAGCCGAAGCCGTAGCTTTGCTTCATCTCTTCGCGAATGCCGAACCGCGCCGCCGGCAGCAGAAGATTGGCGCGGATGACGGGATTGGCTTCGGCGCGCTTCAGCTGATCGGGAACGAAGCGTTCGAGAGCGGCTTCGAGCTTCGGCTTCACCTTGGGATCGGGCGGGCCGCCTGCGAGCGCCATGAGCTCGAATACGACTTTCTTCTGCTCGGCCTCGTCGGTGATGAGTTTTTCCGCGCAGGTGCGGGCCCGGACCTCGGTGATGTATCGCCAGCGGTCGAGGCGGACGGCGTTGAGGCGGTCGCTGCCTTCGAGCAAAATGATCGGCTTGTTGAC
>DATBRP010000093.1:0-7701 GCA_036560245.1 Hyphomicrobium sp. | reverse complement strand
TGATCGCCAAGGAGAAGGCGAAGTCGGCGAACCTGCCGTCACCTGACGGTTCGACCGGCCCGGCGGCACGTCGCCGTCGCCGTCCGGCGGAGGAAGCGGCCGAGTAAGCTCTGCACGTTCTTCGTTAAACCCAGAATATCCGGACGGCCGTCTCCCTCAGGAGATGGCCGTTCGGCTTTTTAGAGTATCGCGCTCAGCCGTCGTTACTATCGCTCGCAGAGACCAATGTCGGCTCGGGCTGGAAAAACAGCGACGGCCACCTATTTAAGTTCACCGACGGTGAACGGCGATTCTGTTCGAGACGGGAGCCGCAAACAGCATCTGATTAGATTTTCCGGATGCGGAAACGGCTTCGGCGCTCGCGTAGACAACGGGTCGCAGGTTTGATTTGCTTGTTGGGACCGCGCCGGGCGAAAATAATTTCACAAGGCCTCCAAGGGCCTGTTGACCAATATGATTGGTGTGTATATAGCTCCGCCCACTCTCACGGAAGGTGGTAGGCCGTTCGGCGCTTCAGCGCCATTTTTGGCCTAAACGCTCCGTCAATAAAGCAGAGCATATCGACGGGCCATGATCTGTCACCTGAAAGGGCGGCACGATCCTCTGGTTTTTTCATGCTGGGGGCGGATTTCGCGCACCTGGCAGGTTTGCTTGACGCATTCCGATCGGGTTGCGTCATGAGGTCAGGATTGGGCGAATGCCGACGATACAACAGTTGATCCGGAAGCCGCGGGTAAAGCCGGTCTATCGCGAGAAATCGCGCCATATGGAAGCCTGCCCGCAGAAGCGCGGCGTCTGCACGCGCGTCTATACGACGACGCCGAAGAAGCCGAACTCGGCGCTTCGTAAGGTTGCCAAGATCAGGCTGACGAACGGCTACGAAGTCATCGGCTACATTCCGGGTGAAGGTCATAACCTTCAGGAGCACTCCGTCGTGCTTATCCGTGGCGGCCGCGTCAAGGACTTGCCCGGCGTTCGTTATCACATCGTCCGTGGCGTGCTCGACACGCAGGGCGTTGCGGCGCGTCGTCAGCGGCGTTCGAAATACGGTGCGAAGCGGCCGAAATAAGCGGCTGAAATTCGGGCCGGATGTTCCGGCTCATCACGCAGACAAGAATTTGAAGCGAAGGGCCAGTCAGGATGTCTCGTCGTCACGCGGCGCAAAAGCGGGAAGTGATCCCCGACCCGAAGTTCAACGATCTCGTCGTCACCAAGTTCATGAACGCGGTGATGGAGCACGGCAAGAAATCGGTTGCCGAGCGCATGGTTTACGGTGCGTTCGAAAAGATGGAGCAAAAGGGCAAGGCGAGCCCGCTCGATCTCTTCAGGCAGGCGCTCGATAATGTCATGCCGGCTGTCGAGGTTCGTTCTCGCCGCGTCGGCGGCGCTACGTATCAGGTGCCGGTCGAAGTGCGCAACGAGCGCCGTCAGGCGCTGGCGATCCGTTGGTTGATCGCAGCCGCGCGCTCGCGCAATGAATCAACGCTGATCGACAAGCTTTCGGGCGAATTGCTCGACGCTGCGAACAATCGCGGCACGGCAGTCAAGAAGCGTGAAGACACGCACAAGATGGCGGAAGCCAACCGCGCCTTCTCGCATTACCGCTGGTAGGCGGGCGCAGGTAGAACAGGTTACAAGGATTTCGAGGCACACAATGGCCCGGCAGTACCCGATCGAGGATTACCGTAACTTCGGCATCATGGCTCACATTGATGCCGGGAAAACCACGACTACGGAACGCGTTCTCTATTTTACAGGCAAGTCCTATAAGATTGGCGAAGTCCATGACGGCGCCGCTACGATGGACTTCATGGATCAGGAAGCCGAGCGCGGCATCACGATCACGTCGGCTGCTACGACCTGTTTCTGGCCTGGTCGCGACGGCAAGAAGCGCCGCCTGAACATCATTGATACCCCAGGCCACGTCGACTTCACTATCGAAGTCGAGCGTTCGCTCCGCGTGCTCGATGGCGCCGTGTGCGTGCTCGATTCCAACCAAGGTGTCGAACCGCAGACGGAAACCGTCTGGCGTCAGGGCGACAAGTACAACGTTCCGCGCATCATCTTCTCCAACAAGATGGATAAGACCGGCGCCGACTTCTTCATGTGCCTCGCCGACATCAAGGACAAGCTCGGCGCCAAGGCTGTGCCGCTGCAGATTCCGATCGGCGCGGAAGCGGATTTCAAGGGCGTCATCGACCTTATTCGTATGGTCGCGATCACCTGGGATGGCGATGGCAAGGACGCGAAAATGGTCGAGGGGCCGATCCCTGCCGATCTCGCCGACAAGGCCGCCGAATACCGCGCTGCCATGATCGAAGCTGCCGTCGAAATGGATGATACGGCGCTCGAAGGTTTCCTCGAAGGCAAGGAACCGGACGAAGATACGCTGCGCAAGCTCATTCGTAAGGCCACGGTGACGCGCGCATTCTATCCGATGATGTGCGGCTCGGCTTTCAAGAATAAGGGCGTGCAGCCGCTGCTCGACGCCGTCGTCGATTTCCTTCCTTCGCCGCTCGATCGCGAAGCCTACAAGGGCATTGATCCGAAGACGGGCAACGAAGCGCCGCGCCATCCGAGCGATGCAGATCCGCTCTCGATGATCGCTTTCAAAATCATGAGCTTCGAGCACGTCGGTTCGATCACGTTCTGCCGCATCTATTCGGGCAAGCTTGAGCAGGGCATGGCCCTCGCCAACACGACGCGCGAAAAGAAAGAGCGTGCCGGCCGCATGTATCTGATGCACGCCGCCGACCGCGAAGAAATCAAGGAAGCCTTTGCCGGTGACATCGTCGCCCTGCAGGGTTTGAAGGATACGCGCACGGGCGAAACGCTCTGCGATCCGCAGAAGCCGGTCATTCTCGAGAAGATGGACTTCCCGAACCCGGTCATCGAAATGAAGGTCGAGCCGAAAACGAAGGCCGATCAGGAAAAGATGGCGATCGCGCTGCATACTCTGGCGCTCGAAGATCCGTCATTCCGCGTTTCGGTCGATCAGGAATCGGGCGAGACGATTTTGAAGGGCATGGGCGAGCTTCATCTCGACATCAAGGTCGACATCCTGAAGCGGACCTATGGCGTCGAAGCCAACACCGGCGCACCGCAGGTCGCCTATCGTGAGACGCTCGCACGCGCGACCGACATCGACTACACGCACAAAAAGCAGACGGGCGGTACGGGTCAGTTTGCACGCGTCAAGCTGAAGCTCGAGCCGAACGAGACGGGCAAAGGCAACGAGTTTGAAACCTCGATCGTCGGCGGCTCGATCCCGAAGGAATACATTCCGGGCGTCGAAAAAGGCGTTCAGTCGGTCTGGGACAACGGCATTCTCATCGGCTTCCCGATGGTCGACATGAAGGTCACTCTTTATGACGGCGCCTTCCACGAAGTCGACTCGTCGGCCATCGCCTTCGAAATCGCGACGCGAGCCGCGATGAAGGAAGGCTGCGAGAAGGCCGGTGTGAAGCTCTTGGAGCCGATCATGGACGTCGAAGTCGTGTCGCCCGGCGAATTCGTCGGCGGCGTCATTGGCGACATCAACTCGCGCCGTGGCCAGATTCGCGATCAGCAGATGCGCGGCAACGCCACTGTGATCCGGGCATTTGTGCCGCTGGCCAATATGTTCGGCTACATCAATACCCTGCGTTCGATGTCGACAGGCCGCGCGCAGTACACAATGCAGTTCGCTCACTACGCGGACGTGCCACGCAACGTCGCCGACGAAGTGAAGGCGAAGTACGCCTAATTAAAGTTTGAGAGATCTCCGGCGGATGCCGGGGGCGAGTAAGGAAGACTGAGGAGAGCCAACGATGGCCAAAGCAAAGTTTGAGCGGAACAAGCCGCACTGCAACGTCGGCACGATTGGACACGTCGATCACGGCAAGACGACGCTGACGGCAGCGTTGACGAAGGTTTCAGCCGACCGCGGCTGGACATCGACGTCGATTGCCTATGACGAAGTTGCCAAGGCGTCCGAGTCCCAGGGCCGTCGCGACCCGACGAAGATTCTGACGATCGCAACGTCGCACGTCGAGTACGCGACGCCGAACCGTCACTACGCGCACGTCGACTGCCCAGGCCACGCCGACTACGTCAAGAACATGATCACGGGCGCTGCCCAGATGGACGGCGCGATCCTCGTCGTTTCCGCTGTCGACGGCCCGATGCCCCAGACGCGCGAGCACATCCTGCTTGCTCGCCAGGTTGGCGTGCCGAAGATCGTCGTCTTCTTGAACAAGTGCGACATCGTCGAAGATCAGGAACTCCTCGACCTCGTCGAAATGGAAGTTCGTGAGCTTCTCTCGAAGTACAACTTCCCGGGCGACGACACGCCGGTTATCCGCGGCGCCGCCGTCAAGGCGCTGAACGGCGAGAAGGGCCCGTTGGCTGACGAAGCCATCCTCAAGCTCTACGAGGCGATGGATACCTTCATTCCGATCCCGGAACGTCCGAAGGATCAGCCGTTCCTGATGCCGATCGAAGACGTGTTCTCGATCTCGGGTCGCGGCACGGTCGTCACCGGCCGTATTGAACGCGGCGTCATCAAGGTCGGCGAAGAAGTCGAGATCGTCGGCATCCGCGACACGCAGAAGTCGGTCGTCACCGGCGTCGAAATGTTCCGCAAGCTGCTCGATTCCGGCGAAGCCGGCGACAACGTCGGCTGCCTCCTTCGCGGCATCGACAAGGAAGCCGTCGAGCGCGGTCAGGTTCTTTGCAAGCCGGGCAGCGTCAAGCCGCACAAGAAGTTCGCCGCCGAGGCCTACATCTTGAACAAGGAAGAAGGTGGCCGTCACACGCCGTTCTTCACCAACTACCGTCCGCAGTTCTACTTCCGCACGACCGACGTGACGGGCACCGTTAAGCTCGCCGAAGGTACGGAAATGGTTATGCCGGGCGACAACGTCTCGGTTACCGTCGAGCTCGTCTCGCCGATCGCCATGGAAGAGAAAGTTCGCTTCGCAATCCGCGAAGGTGGCCGCACTGTCGGCGCCGGCGTCGTCACGAAAATTATCGAGTAGGGGATTTTCCCCCTCCCCGTCGTGTTTCACGGCGGGGAGGGGGAGAGTGGAGCAAAGCAATGCACGGCCAAAACATCCGCATCCGGCTCAAGGCGTTCGATCATCGAATACTCGATGCATCGACCCGTGAGATCGTGAACACGGCAAAGCGTACCGGTGCTGAAGTCCGTGGTCCGATCCCGCTGCCGACGCGCATCGAGCGCTTCACGGTCAACCGTTCGCCGCACATCGATAAGAAGAGCCGCGAGCAGTTCGAGATGCGCACCCATAAGCGGCTCCTGGATATTGTCGATCCGACGCCGCAGACGGTCGATGCATTGATGAAGCTTGATCTTGCCGCCGGTGTTGACGTCGAGATCAAACTCTAAACCAAGAATTCTTGGGCCCTCTGGCGGTAACGCGAATGGCCCCAACGATAGGAAGGAATGCACATGCGTTCCGGGGTAATTGCACAGAAGGTGGGCATGACCCGCATCTTCACAGATGCAGGTGAGCATGTTCCCGTGACCGTGTTGCGGCTCGAGAACCTTCAGGTTCTCTCCCACCGCACGATGGAAAAGAACGGCTACACCGCGATCCAGGTCGGCGGTGGCACGCGTAAGCCCTCGCGGCTGACGAAGGCTGATCGCGGCACGTTCGCGAAGGCCGAGGTCGAGCCGAAGCGGAAGATCGCAGAGTTTCGTGTCAGTGCTGAGAACCTCATCGAAGTCGGCGCCGAGATCACGGCAGACCACTTCGTGCCGGGCCAGTTCGTCGACGTTACGGGCACGACGCAGGGCAAGGGGTTCCAGGGCGCCATGAAGCGCTGGAACTTCGGCGGCATGCGCGCCACGCACGGCGTCTCGGTTACGCACCGTGCCCACGGTTCGACTGGTCAGCGCCAGGACCCCGGCAAGGTGTTCAAAGGCAAGAAGATGGCCGGACATATGGGCGATGAGCGCGTTACGACGCAGAACCTCATCGTCGCAAAGATTGATAAGGCGCGTGGCCTCGTCATGGTGCGCGGCGCTGTTCCGGGTTCCAAGGGCGGTTGGGTCATCGTTCGCGATGCAGTGAAGAAAGCCGCTCCGGCCGATCTGCCGAAGCCCGGCGCCTTCAAGGCGCGCGGCGAAGCCAAGAAAGAAGGTGCGTGATGAAAGCCGAAGTCACGAGCCTTGATGCCGGTAAAGCCGGCGACATCGATCTCGCCGACGAGATCTTCGGTCTTGAGGTCCGCAACGACCTCATCCACCGCATGGTGCGCTATCAGACGCTGAAGCGGATGGCCGGCACGCATCACGCTCAGGACCGCTCGGAAGTCGCGGTCACGGGCAAGAAAATGTACAAGCAGAAGGGCACCGGCGGCGCCCGTCATGGCGACAAGTCGGCACCGCAGTTCCGCGGCGGCGGCAAGGCGTTCGGTCCGAAGCCCCGTTCGCACGCCATCGAAATGCCGAAGAAGGTTCGCGCTCTGGCTCTTCGCCATGCGCTGTCGTCGAAGGCAAAGGCCGGCGAGATCATTATTCTCGACAAGGCGACGTCTTCCGAAGGCAAGACCGGCGCGTTGAAGGCCCAGTTCGCGAAGCTCGAGTGGAGCAACGTGCTGATCATCGACGGCGCCGAACTCGAGCCGACGTTCGCACGCGCCGCTCGCAACATTCCGAATATCGACGTGCTCCCGGTTCAGGGCATCAACGTCTACGACATTCTGCGTCGTAAGAAGCTGGTGTTGACGAGAGCCGCCGTCGCAGCGCTGGAGGCGCGGTTCAAATGACGACGAAACGCACCGCTTACGACGTCATCGTCGCTCCTGTCATCACGGAAAAGGCGACGCTCGCTTCCGAAGCCAATCAGGTGATCTTCAAGGTCAACCGGAACGCGACGAAGACGGAGATCAAGGCTGCGGTCGAAGGCCTGTTCAAGGTCAAGGTCAAGGCCGTGAATACCATTGTCCGCAAGGGCAAGCAGAGAACGTTCAAGGGCATCAAAGCCCTGTTGAGCGATACGAAGAGAGCTATCGTGACGCTCGAAGACGGGCAGTCGATCGACGTGACGACAGGGCTCTGAAGGATAACGCATCATGGCGCTTAAGACATACAACCCGACGTCGCCCGGACGCCGCCACCTGATCCAGGTCGACAAGTCGACGCTGTGGAAGGGCAAGCCGGTCAAGACGCTCGTCGAAGGCAAGACGAAGACGGGCGGTCGCAACAGCGACGGCCGCATCACGTCGCGCCACATCGGCGGCGGCGCCAAGCAGGCGTACCGCAAGGTCGATTTCCGCCGTCGCAAGTACGACGCGCCAGGCAACGTCGAGCGTCTGGAATACGATCCGAACCGGACCGCATTCATCGCGCTTATCAAGTATCAGGACGGCACGCAGGCCTACATCCTTGCGCCGCAGCGCCTCGGCGTCGGCGATACGGTGGTCGCGGGCACGAAAGTCGACGTCAAGCCCGGCAATGCGATGCCGCTGGCAGCGATGCCGATCGGCACGATCGTCCACAACGTCGAGATGAAGCCGGGCAAGGGCGGCCAGATGGCGCGCTCGGCAGGCGCCTTCGTTCAACTCGTCGGTCGTGACTCGGGCTTCGCCGTGGTTCGTCTCAACTCGGGCGAAACGCGCAAGGTCAACGCCGAGTGCATGGCGACCGTCGGTGCGGTGTCGAACCCCGATCACATGAACACGGTGACAGGCAAGGCC
>DATBRP010000092.1:0-4753 GCA_036560245.1 Hyphomicrobium sp. | reverse complement strand
GCCGGCTTCGATCGGGCCGATCAAGACGATGATCCTTTCGCTCGATGCGGAAAAAGCATCGGCTTGCGTCGAAGAACTTCTCAAAGAAGGTGCCAAAGACGTGCGCATGTTGTTGCAGCAGTTCGCTGAAAAAGAAAACGTGGCGATCGACGGATGACGCGCGCGCGAGAAGGTCTTTGACAAACACGGATTTTTAACCAAAATGGCCCTCAGGGTTGAGGGGCCGGTGCGTAGTACCGGATTTAGTAATGCGTCGGGGCGTTGGGCGGAACGTTTCGGTGAGCGGGCGTGCGCAAAGTGAGCGCACGCAGCGCGGCCGCGGTGAATTCCCAGATCAATCACAGGTATCGCAAGATCGGGCGCTGATCGCCCGGTTCTTCGTTGATCTTCGGCGCGCGTTGAGGCTGACGCTTCCGCAGGCGGCGCATTATCTGCAAGTGCACGCCGGCGTCATCGAGGCGCTCGAAACCGGACACGTCGAATATCTGCCGCCGTGGCCGCAAACGGCGCAGATTATCATGGCTTATACGTCGATGGCTCGCGTCGACGGGCGCCCTGTTTTCACGGCCGTCGGCAACCTTATTTCCGAACTTTCCCAACCGGCCGAGGAAGCTGTTCGGCATGACGGATACGCGGCGCAAGCCAGCGGCCACTTCATGCGGGCCGGGTCGGCGATCGCCAATGGCGCCCGGCGGCTGCCGCAAGATGCGATCCATCAAATTCGGGAACGGCCGCAGCGGGCGCTGTATGCGCTGTCGGTACCGCTTTTATTGATGCTGTTCTTTCATGCGTCGATTTTTGGCGTTGTTGCGCGGCCTTTCGGCTCGGCGGTCCGTCACCTGAGCGTTTACTTTCAGGAGCACTTCGCGCCGGTGCACGACGGCTTCCGGTGGATCGAGGTCAAAGACCCCAGATCGCGTCGCGGCGACAAATTGCGGATCGCCGGCGGTTCGTATTAGATGCCCGCCAGCTGAGTGCCTGGGTAGCTTGATCCGGGCCGCAATGGACCGCATCATTTCATATCATGACAGTACTGCCGCGCGATAAACTCGACCGTCTTTTCGAGCGCTGGATGGCTATCCAGGACGAGCTCAATCATGGCGTGTCGCAAGCTGCCTACGTCAAGCTCACGAAGGAATTTTCGGAGCTGAGCCCGGTCGCGGCGCAGATCGAGGCGTTGCGCAAAGCGGAAGCGGAAAGCGCCGATCTCGAACAACTGATCCGCGATCCGTCCGCCGATAAGGATATGGTCGATCTCGCCTATGCCGAACGCGCCACGCTTTCGGAGCGTATCGCCGGACTCGAGCAGCAGCTGAGCATTGCCCTTCTTCCCAAGGACGCGGCGGACGAGAAGAGCGCGATCCTCGAGGTTCGCGCCGGGACCGGAGGCGATGAAGCAGCACTGTTCGCTGCCGATCTCTTTCGCATGTATTCACGCTACGCCGAACTCAGGGGCTGGAAGGCCGAGATCATTTCGGCGTCCGAGAGCGATCTCGGCGGCTATCGAGAAATCATCGCGTCGATCACTGGCGAAGGCGTTTTCGCGCGCTTGAAGTTTGAATCGGGCGTGCACCGCGTTCAACGCGTGCCGGCGACGGAAGCGAGCGGGCGCATTCATACCTCGGCCGCGACTGTTGCGGTGCTGCCGGAAGCGGAGGACATCGATATCGACATCAAGCCCGAAGACATCCGCATTGATACGATGCGGGCGGGCGGCGCCGGTGGTCAGCACGTCAACAAAACGGACAGCGCCGTGCGCATGACGCATCTGCCGACGGGCATCGTCGTCGTTTCGGCAGAGAAATCACAACATCAGAACCGCCGCCTGGCGATGGCCGTGCTGAAGGCGCGCGTTTATGAGCTTGAACGCGAGAAAGCCGCGACGGAGCGCTCTGATGCGCGCAAATCGCAGGTTGGCTCCGGCGATCGGTCGCAGCGGATCAGGACCTACAATTTTCCGCAGGGACGCGTCACCGACCATCGCATCAATCTGACGCTCTATAATCTCGACGAAGTGCTGGCCGGACAAGGGCTCGATACGTTGGTCGATGCGCTGGTCAACGATCATCAGGCGACCATGCTGGCGGAACTGAGCGCGGCGTAAATTTCATGCAGGCGGATGAGCAAGCCTACGCGGGCGATCAGACCGTGGACGCGGCGTTAAAGCGGATGACGCGAGCGTTCGCCAATGCCGGATTGGATTCCGCGCAACGCGATGCGCGGTTTCTGCTGCAAGGGGTTCTCGGCATCGATGGCGCTGTGCTGCTGACCCAGCCGGAGCGGCAGCTCGGAGCGCTGGCCGACCGGGTCGGCGATGCCGTTCAGAGGCGGCTGGCGCATGAGCCGGTTTCGCGCATTCTCGGCATGCGGGAATTTTACGGACGCGATTTCATCGTTACGCCCGACGTGCTCGATCCGCGCCCCGACACGGAAGCGGTGATCGAGCTGGCGCTCGAAATTGTGAAATCGGCAGGTCTCGAAGGCAAAGCGCTGGAGATCGCCGACATCGGAACCGGCTCCGGTATTTTGATCGCAACGTTGCTTGCTGAACTACCGAACGCGCGTGGCGTCGCGACGGATATCAGCCCGGCGGCACTTGCCGTCGCCAAGCGGAACGCGGATCAATTGGGTGTGGGAGACCGGACGACGTTCGTTGCGACACGTGGTCTCGGCGGTTGCGCCGGCCCCTTCGATCTGATCGTTTCGAACCCACCTTATATAGCAACCAACGATATCAAGGGGCTGGACCCTGAAGTGCGCGGCTACGATCCGTTGCTGGCACTGGATGGTGGCCCGGATGGCCTAAGCGTCTATCGTGAGTTCGCTAGAGACATCGTGAAAGTGCAGCGATCCACCCGACTTGTCGTCGAGGTTGGTGCCAGCCAAGCTGCTGATGTGCAGGGGATATTTCTGGATGCTGGGTGGCATCTCCTGGCGCACAAAAGGGACCTCGGCGGCCACGTCCGTGCTGTGGCATTGGAGATACATCCTTAAGGCCCATAATCATTTCTATTTGCGCATTTGCGTTTCCGGGGTAATATCGGTTCTGACGAGTTTGATCGGACGTGCTTGGAACGGGCTATATCGCGAACGCGGTGCAAGAGGCCGGCCGTCCTATCTCAGATCATCAGCGCAAAGTTCGCGAACTGACTTGTTCGCTGAATAGCGGGTATCGAGGTTTTCTCGATGCCGCGAGCGCTGCGAAAACGCTCCTTGCAGACGGTTCGAACATCAATTGCCAGGCGTCGTGACAAGGATACCGCGATTTGCCCGGGAGAGCGGGACAAGAGAGCCAAGGGGCTGCAGCCTGCGTGGGGCGTGGGTGACTTTAGGACCGTCTTTTTGAATTGGAATTGGATCTGGGAGATCCAAGGCGCGGCACATCGTGGATGGCACGCGTGGAAACTAGGATATCAACAATAACGATTGTGAACGGGAGCCCATGAGGCAAGGACAACAGAACCGCCGTGGTCGCGGTCGGAACAATAATAATAATAATAACAACCGCAAGTCGCAAAATCCCTTGATGCGCAGCTTCGAGAGCTCGGGGCCGGATGTGAAAATCCGCGGCACGCCTTCTCATATTGCCGAGAAGTACGTCTCGCTGGCGCGCGATGCGCTGTCGTCGGGCGACCCGGTGCTGGCTGAAAATTACCTTCAGCACGCCGAGCATTATAATCGCATCATCCTGAGTTACCGCGAGCAGATGGCGCAGCAGGGCGGCATTGATCCGCTGGGCAACGGCGCCGCTCGGACGCATACGCTTGCCGGTCCCGAAGACGGCGATGGCGATGAATTCGGTGACGATGACGGCGACGAGCTCGGCGTTCAGCCGCAGCAGCCGGCCGGAATGGGAGAGCCGCCGCAGCAGCAGCATTATCAGCAGCAGCCGCGCAATTTCGATAATCAGAACCAAAACCGCTACGACAATCGCCCGCGGCACGACCGCGAGCCGCGCTTCAACAACAATCGTAACGATCGCGGCGACGGCCAGCGGTTCGATCGCAACGACCGCGGCGATCGTCAGGATTTCCGTAACGACCGGAACGGATCGGGTGGCGACAATAATCGCTATCGTGACGACCGGCGGCCGCACGGCAATGGTGGCGACAACCAACAGGGCGATGGCGGTTTCCGCCGCCGCGAGCGCTATCAGGGTCCGAACGGTGCAGACCGCGAACCCGGCAATGGCGGATTCCGCCCCGATGCCGGTCAGCAGCCGCAGCCCGTGGCCGCTCCGGAACGTGCGCCTGAACGCCCGGCCCCGCCGCCGCAGGCCGCGCCAGCACCTGTCGAGCAAGAGCAGCCCGCCTTTTTGCGTCGCCCGGTTCGTCGGCCGCGGCGCGAAGAGCCAGAGCCAAAGGCTGCGCCCACCCCGGCCCCAACGGACGATCAGGAATAATAAATCTTCGTTTCCCGCAACGCTTCGGCATGGCGCGTTGATGTGCGCCGGGCCTGACCCGTCATGTTCTTTACAGTTCGAGACTTTCAGCGCGCCGCAGGGGCAACCGGTGGCCCGCTATGCGCGTCGATACATTGTGGGCATCGAACGTGCGTGGCTGGATTGCGCCCGGGGTGAACGCAATCGGCCGCAATGAAGTTAAAGCGACACTTTCGAGTGGTTCCGGCGTCATTCCATTAACCAGGGAGCCGGTAGATATTTCCGATCCTTGCCGACCCAGCGTCCGACATGCCGTGAACATTCCATCGGGTTTTGCTGTCTTCGCCTCTTTTTCAGGCAGCGCCTGATTCC
>DATBRP010000091.1:0-7871 GCA_036560245.1 Hyphomicrobium sp. | reverse complement strand
AAATACGGCTGTGGCATCGCGCAATGCGGCGCCTGCACCGTGCATATCGACGGCGCGCCGGTGCGCTCCTGCAGCGTGCAACTGGGCGACGCCATCGGCAAGAAAATCACCACCATCGAAGGGCTGGCCCAGAACGGCGTTATGCATCGTGTGCAGAGAGCCTGGATAGAGCACGACGTTCCGCAATGCGGCTATTGCCAGAGCGGCATGATCATGGCCGTCGCGGCGCTGCTCGAGGACAAGCCCTCGCCGAGCGACGCCGACATCGACGCCGCGATCACCAATATCTGCCGCTGCGGCACATTCCAGCAGGTGCGCGAGGCCATCCACGCCGCCGCCAAGTCTTGAGGCAGCCATGACTAATTCGCTCTCACTCGACCGTCGCGATTTCATCGTCGGCGCATCGACGCTTGGCGGCGGACTGGCGCTCGGCATGCGACTTCCCTTCGACGCGGCGCGGGCGACGGAGAGCGCCGCTATTCCGCCCGAGGTCAACGCCTGGGTGGTGATCAAGCCCGACGAAACCGTCGTCGTTCGCATCGCGCGCTCGGAGATGGGCCAAGGCTCCCTCACCGGCCTCGCGCAACTCGTCGCGGAAGAGCTCGACTGCGACTGGTCCAAGGTGACGACCGAATATCCCACGCCCGGCCAGAGCGCGGCGCGCAATCGCCCGTGGGGCGAATTCATGACCGGCGGCAGCCGCGGCATTCGCGCCTCGCAGGACTATGTGCGCAAGGGCGGCGCGGCCGCGCGGGAAATGCTGATCCAGGCCGCCGCCAATGAGTGGAAGGTCCCGGCGTCGGAGTGCGCTGTCGCCAAGGGCGTCATCACGCATAAGGCGTCGAAGCGCTCGACCACTTTCGGCAAGGTCGCGGACGCCGCCGCCAAACTTCCCGCGCCCGCCGACGTGAAGCTGAAAGACCCGCGCGACTGGACGATCGCCGGCAAGGGTCTCAATCGGCTCGACACCGCCGACAAGACCACCGGCAAGATGGTCTACGGCATAGACGTGAAGCTGCCCGGCATGCTCAACGCCGCGATCAAGGATTGTCCGGTGTTCGGCGGCAGGCTCAAGAGCTATGACGAGAGCAAGATCGCCAACTTCAAAGGCGTGAAAAAGGTCGTGCGCGTGAATGATTCCGCCGTCGCCGTGATCGCCGACACCTGGTGGCATGCCAAAACCGCGCTCGACGCTCTGCCTGTTGTCTGGGACGAAGGCCCTAACGCGAAATCATCCAGCGCGACGGTCGCCAAATGGCTGGAGGAAGGCCTCGACCACGCGCAGCCCGCCGTCGTCGGCAACAGCTCTGGCGATGTGAAAGCCGCCTTAGCCAAAGCCGCCAAGACGGTCGAGGCGGTGTACAACTATCCTCACCAGAACCACGCGGCGCTGGAGCCGCTGAACGCGACCGCGCTCTATACGCCGGAAAAATGCGAGGTCTGGACGGGAACGCAGAACGGCGAGTCCGCCTTCGCCGCCGTCATCACGGCCTCCGGCCTGCCAGCCGAGAAATGCGACGTTCACAAGCTCATGCTAGGGGGCGGGTTCGGCCGCAGGGGCTTCGACGACTATGTCACGCAGGCGGTGTTGATCGCCAAGCAGCTTCCGGGAACGCCGGTAAAACTGCTGTGGTCGCGCGAAGAAGACATGGCGCATGGCAAGTATCATCCGGTCACGCAATGCAAGCTTACGGCCGCTTTTGACGCGGACAAGACTCTAACCGGCCTGCATATGCGCATTTCGGGCCAGTCCATTTTTATTGTCGCGCGGCCGGAGATCGTGAAAAACGGCCTCGACCCGGTCGTGTTCCAAGGCCTTGCGGCGGAGGGCGACGCGCGCCTCGGTTATGATTTTGCAAATCTGCTCGTCGACCACTCCATGCGCAATCCACCCGTGCCGCCAGGATGGTGGCGCGGCGTCAACATCAATCAGAACGCGATCTATCTTGAATGTTTCATGGATGAACTCGCGCGCGAGGTTGGCGAAGACCCGGTGGCGTTCCGGCGCAAATTCTTGAGCAAGAGCCCGAGGCATCTCGCGGTGCTCGACGCCGTCGCCGAGCGGATCGGCTGGAGCAAGCCCGCGCCCAAGGGGCTTCATCGCGGCGTCGCTGTGTTCATGGGCTATGGCAGCTATGTCGCCGCCGCCGCGGAAATCTTTGTAGATGGCGACAAGATCAAGCTGCATCGCATAGTCGCGGCGACGGACCCTGGATACGCGGTCAATCCGGCGCAGATCGAGCGGCAGGTCGCAGGCTCCTTCGTCTATGGGCTGTCCGCGCTGTTCCATGGCGGGATCACCATCAAGGACGGCCGCGTCGAGCAGCGGAATTTCGACGATTATCCGTCGATGCTGATCAAGGACATGCCGAAGGTCGAGACGATCGTCATGCCGAGCGGCGGCTTTTGGGGCGGCGTCGGCGAACCGACGATCTGCGTCGCGGCTCCCGCCGTGCTCAACGCTTATTTCGCCGCGACCGGCAAACGCATCCGCTCCGTGCCGCTGAAGAACGAGGGCGTGGAATTGGCGTGACGCGCCCTTCGTTCCTCGGCGCGGCGCGTTGCGTCACAATCTTCCGCCCAGCGCCCTCTCCAGGTCCTCTCGCGCATCAATATCCGCGAGCACGCTCTTGTCGTCGACCGCGATCTCCAGCACGCGTTCGGTCGAGCCCAGCAGTCGGCGCGCGCCTTCGTCGCCTTTGAGCAGGGCGAGGCGCGGGAACAGGCGGCGACCCAGCAGAACCGGATTGCCGCGCCTCCCCTGATAGACCGGCGCCACCGCCGCGCGGTCGGGCGCGCGATTGAACGCCTCGATCAGCTGATCGAGGATCGCGCTCGTGACGCCCGGCATGTCGGCCAGCAGCGCCAGCGCGCCGGCGCTATGCGCCGCATGCGCGAGGCCCACGCGCACCGACGACGCCATGCCGCTCGCGAAATCCGGATTATGCGCGAAGACCAACGGCAGACCGGCGAGCGCGGTTTCTATTTCGTCGCGCGCATGGCCGGTGACGACGATGGTTTTGGACGCCTTTGAACCGAGCGCCGCCTCCACCGCGCGGCGCACCAGCGGACGTCCGCCAAAATCCGTGAGCAGTTTGCTCCGGGTCGCATCAAAGCGCGCGCCACGCCCAGCCGCGAGCACGATGGCCGCGACGTTCATCGACTCGCCGCGCGCAGGGGTTTTCGCCGCCGCGTGAGCACGATCTCGCCCATCACCGAAATGGCGATTTCCATCGGGCTCACGGCGCCGATGTCGAGTCCGATCGGCGCGCGCAGACGCGCGAGGGCGGCGGAGGTCACGCCGCTCGCCGCGAGGCGTTGCGCGCGGCGTCTCTGGCTCGTCATGGAGCCGAGCGCGCCGACATAGAAGCAGTCCGACGCCAAGGCGATGCGCAGCGCGGGGTCATCGATCTTCGGATCGTGACTCAACGCGGCGAGCGCCGTGAAAGCGTCGAGTCCCAATTCCGGCAGCGCCTCGTCCGGCCATTGCGTGAGGACGGTCAACTCGGGAAAGCGCTCCCTGGCCGTGAACGCCGCGCGTGGATCGACGATGACAACCTCGAAACCGGCGATGCGCGCCATCGAGGCAAGCGCCTGCGCGACATGAACCGCGCCAACGATGACGAGCCGTGTCGGCGGATTGTGAACATAGGCGAAGATACGCCGACCCTGGCGCTCGACGAGGGCGCTCTGTCCAGCGCGCAGCGCCGAAGCGAGCGCGTCGTCGACGGCGGCGCTCGCGGGCAATAGCCAGGGCGCGCCGCCGTCAAGCGGCGTGACGAGCGCGCAAGCGCGCCGCGCGGCATATTCGCCCCGCATGTCCGCGAGAAGTTGCCCCCAGGCTGCGTCGAGCTTTTGGACATAGACGCCTATGCCGCCGCCGCAGGGCAGTCCCGCGCGCCATGCGACCTCATCCGCGACGCCGAAGTTGAGCAGACGCGGCGAGCCGTCCTCGATCACATCGAGCGCCGCCGTGACCACCTCGCCCTCGACGCAGCCGCCCGAAACCGAGCCGCAAAACACGCCCGCTTCGTCGACGACGAGATGCGAGCCGACGGGCCGCGGCGCGGAGCCGAACGTCTCAACCACGGTGGCGATCGCGGCGCCGCGTCCCAGCCTTCCCCATGCCTCGGCCTGACGCAGGATCTCAGTTTCATCTGTTAGCATTGTCGGGTCCGCTGGTCTGTTGACGCCACGACGCCGAATTAGCCGATGCGGTCGTGAAAATCGACCATGTTTGGGATACCTTGCGGACCGGCAACAAGACTGAGGCGCGTCCCGAGACACCCGCGCATTACGCCGGCAAGTCTTTTAAATAACGCTCATGCCAGCCGTGCCGGTGAGATGACTGATTCCCGCGGTCTGGACAGACGCCAACCCCGTCACCGAGCGCCAAAATCATCCATTGGCCATGAATCTTGTCACGCTGCGCTTAAATGCAAGAATCTGGACCCATATATTTCAATAACTTACCCGTGCGCCTAATTTGATAACGTGCGTTTAATTTGATAATCCGGACGCGGTTGCTGCGCTTTATTTGATAATGGCAAACTGTCATATTTGCTGAATTCCTAAGCGAATATCGCTGATGTCTTGAAAATGATTCTCAAATAAGCTGCAGCAACGAGTGTGAACCAGCGCATTCTTGCATTTACGTGCAACGTGACACCGGCTTGAGCAGGGCATCTTTCTTTAACAGAATGGGTATTCCTCGGCTAAGAATCGCCTAGTTCTCAACGAGGATGCTCCCAATGGCCCATGAACATCGTCACGATCATACCCCCCACGGTGACGCGCATGCACACGGCCAACCTGAGCATCTTCATGAGCATCATGCCGCTCATGTCCAAGCGCGTCGCACGGAGCGACCAATGCCGGCCGGCACGATCTATACCTGCCCCATGCATCCGCAGATTCGCCAGCTCGGTCCCGGCAATTGCCCAATCTGCGGGATGACGCTCGAACCGATCCTGGTCACGGCCGAAACAGGGCCGAGCCCCGAACTCGTCGACATGATGCGGCGGTTCTGGATCGGATTAGCGCTCACCGCGCCGGTCTTCGCATTGGAGATGGGCGGCCACTTTTTCGACCTTCACCAATTTATCCTGCCGCAGATTTCCAATTGGATCCAATTCGTCTTGGCGACGCCAGTCGTGCTCTGGGCCGGCTGGCCGTTCTTCGCTCGCGCCGGACAATCGCTCGTCACCCGCAATCTTAACATGTTCACGCTCATCGCCATGGGCACCGGCGTCTCGTGGGTCTATAGCGTCGTTGCGACGCTGGCCCCGTCCATCTTCCCGCCGGCGTTCCGCAACATGGACGGTTCGGTCGCCATTTATTTCGAAGCAGCAGCGGTCATCACCGTGCTTGTCCTGCTCGGGCAGGTTCTGGAATTGCGCGCCCGTGAGCAAACTGGCGGTGCTATTCGTGCGCTGCTCGATCTCGCGCCCAAGACGGCGCGGCGGATCAAAGCGGATGGATCGGATGAGGACGTGCCGCTGGAAAGCGTCGTCGTGGGAGATCGTCTACGTGTGCGGCCCGGCGAAAAGGTCCCGGTCGACGGCGAACTTCTGGAAGGCCGCAGTTCGGTCGACGAGTCTATGGTCACGGGCGAATCCATGCCGGTGACAAAGAACGTCGGTGACAAACTCATCGGCGGCACGCTCAATCAGACGGGAAGCTTCATCATGCGAGCCGACAAGGTCGGCCGCGACACGATGCTATCGCGGATCGTCGAGATGGTCGTAGCCGCGCAGAGGAGCCGCGCTCCGATACAGCGTCTCGCCGATCAAGTCTCGGGGTGGTTCGTGCCGGCCGTCATAGGTGCCGCCATTCTCGCATTCATCGCCTGGGCGGCGTGGGGACCGGAACCGCGCATGACCTACGGCCTTGTCGCGGCAGTTTCCGTTCTCATCATCGCCTGTCCTTGCGCACTCGGCCTTGCGACGCCCATGTCGATCATGGTTGGCGTCGGACGCGGCGCGCAATCGGGCGTGCTGATCAAGAACGCCGAGGCGCTGGAGCGTTTCGAAAGGATCGACACCCTGGTCGTAGACAAAACCGGCACTTTGACGGAAGGCAAACCGCGCGTTACGGCCATCCGTCCCATTGCGGGGATCACCGAAAGTGACCTTCTGCGACTATCCGCGAGCCTCGAGCGCGCGAGCGAACATCCGCTGGCCACCGCCATCGTTCAGTCCGCCCTCGAGCGAAAACTCGAACTCGGCGAGGCGACGGATTTCAATTCGCCTATCGGCAAAGGCGTGACCGGCAAGGTGGATGGACAATCCCTCGTAATCGGCAACCGCCGTTTCCTGCATGAAATCGGCATCGATGCGAGCGCCCTCGACGACGAAGCGGAGCGGCTGCGCGAAGAGGGAGCGACGGCGATCTTTGTCGCGATCGATGGGGCGATCGCAGGCGTCCTCGGTATTGCCGATCCGGTCAAGGCAACGACGCCGGATGCATTGCAGGGGCTGCGCGATGATGGCGTCACGGTCGTGATGTTGACCGGCGATAATTGGACCACGGCGCGCGCCGTCGCCAAACGTCTCGGCATAAACGAGGTCGAAGCCGAAATCCTTCCCGAGGACAAGAGCAAGGTCGTGAGCCGATTGCGCGAAGCGGGCCGTATCGTCGCCATGGCTGGCGATGGCGTGAACGACGCCCCGGCGCTGGCCGCGGCCGACATTGGCATCGCCATGGGAACGGGAACGGATGTGGCTATCGAAAGCGCCGGCGTGACTTTGCTAAAAGGCGATCTCCAAGGCATCGTTCGCGGTCGGCGTCTCTCGGCGGCGACGATGGGCAATATCCGAGAGAACCTCTTCTTCGCATTTTTCTACAATGCTGCCGGCGTGCCGGTCGCGGCGGGCGCGCTTTATCCCTTTTTCGGCCTCCTGCTGTCGCCGACCATAGCCGCAGCCGCTATGGCGCTGTCGTCGGTCAGCGTGATCGCCAATTCCCTGCGGTTGCGGCGGGCGAGTCTGGAGCGTCCGCACAAAATCGAAATGTCCCCTTTTTCCACTTAAGGCCTTTCAGACTGGAGGCGGCCTCTTGATGACGGACTGGAATGGAATGTCCGACCACATGTGGGCCATGCAACTCTTCGGGATTCTCGTTCTTGTGGTGCTCGACTCCGGAACATACAATGGAGAAAGCCCATGATCGAGCATTTGTCGAACTTTCCAGACGACGTTCTCGCCTTCGTCTGCAGGGGACGCGTGACGAAGGCCGACTACGATTCCGTTCTCGTTCCGGCAGTTGTGAAGGCGCTGGAGAAACAGGAGAGAGTCCGGCTCTACTACGAAACAGCTGCGGATTTCTCGGGAATTGATCCGGGTGCCATGTGGGAAGATTTCAAGGTCGGAATGGAGCATCTCACGCGCTGGAAGCGGGTCGCGGTCGTCACTGATGTTGAATGGATCAAACAGACGATGCGGCTTTTCAGCTTCCTGATGCCCGGTGAGATGAAGTCATTTCCAACGTCGGAAGCCGCGCAGGCGCGCGCGACGCCGCCAATTCTGCAAGAGCTTGCTTCTGCTCTTGCGACGCCTCAACAGGAGATCGCCCCCCATCACGCTCTCTCGCCACGAATCAGCTCAGGCTACATCCGTTGGCCGAGTTCGGGAATCCTGCTTAGGCGTTGCCGCGAAATAACTGCTTCATGTTGAGGCTTGGTTCGAACGCGGGGCGATGGTGTAATTCCACTCTGGATGGAAGGAGTCGGCGGTGATGTTGAGGGCCGCCATTTCGGCGTCGCTGACCTTGACGCCTTTGGCGTAGGTGTTTTCGTCGAGTTCGCAGCGCACGGTGAGGCCGGTCTTCGTCGTCGTCGCCGCGATCAATTCGACGACCGCCGTTCGGCTGGT
>DATBRP010000090.1:0-4320 GCA_036560245.1 Hyphomicrobium sp. | reverse complement strand
TTCAAACCACGCCAACAGGCTGACATTCAACGCGCCGCTGTTGCGCGACATCGAAGTCATCACCGCCGTGCGTGAAGCCTGCGCCGGAGCGCTACTCGCCAAAGGACGGCTGGCGCCGCTCAGCCGCCATCGCTTCCATCTGATAGACGGCGGTCCCATTACCGGCACCCTCAATCCTGAGACGACGCTGAAGCCCGATTGGGACGTCATCACCTACCTGCACGGCGCCGGGCGCGATCATGCCGAGAAATGGCTCGCCGTCGCGCGCTCCGCCGTCGGCCGTCTCGAAACTGTCGATCTCGCGAAATACTTCTTCCCGCCCGTCGAGGAGGGTGTCGAATTTCGTTCGTCGGTAGCACCGAAACGCCCCATGGCGAAGCGTGGCGCCGGCGGCAAGCGCGCGAAGTAGTCGGCCTCTTCGCCGGCGAGATACGCCCGCCGACCATGCAGACTGGTACGGGTTCGAGGACCATCACAATATATCGGTTAAGTGTGTGCCGCGGTCGGGCGCAACCCTAGCCGTGCTCCGCAGTTTTGCATTCAGCAGCAGCGGAGATTGAGAATGCCGGTGAAAAGGCGAAAAGTTATAATTTGGGCTTTGGCTCTGTTGGTGGTTGCTCTGCCGCTCGACGCGGCAAGTATTCCCCAAGCGCGGGCCGCGACGAATCCGCCGCATCTCGCTTTTCTCGGCGTCAGACTTCAAAACGATAACGAGAAGCTGGAGCCGACGACCGACGCCGAGCGCAATCGAATTTCGGCAGTCGCAAAACAGTTCACGTCAGCCGTCGCAAGCTCGGGAACCTACGCCGTCACTCCGGTGACGGCCGAAATCCAGTCGCAAATCGCCAACGGTCAACCCGTCGGAAGCTGCGGCGGTTGTGAAGCTGCCTTCGGAAAGCAGCTCGGTGCGGATCGCGTCGCATGGATAACGGTTCAAAAGGTTTCCAACCTGATCTTGAACATGAACCTCTACCTCGCAGATCCCGCGACGGACAAACTGACGTTCGTGAAAAGCGTCGATATTCGGGGAAATACCGACGAGTCCTGGTCGCGCAGCTTGAAGTATCTGCTCGACAACTATTTCTTTGTCCAAAAATCTTGAGGTTGACGGCTAGTCGACGAGCCGCGCGTAGCCTTCGTTGACCGTTTCATCGAGCAGACGCTTGTACTCGGCAAAGGCCCGATGCTTCGGCGTGATATCCCCGAAGGCTCCGGCATCGAAATTTTCACGCTGTGCATAGAGGATCGCCGTCGCGACAGGAATGAACGTCGCGCGCTGCTTGTTGAGCGTCGTGATGATGCCGTGCATCTCGCCTGCGCGATCGAGCTGCGAGACGACGACCATGCGCATCGCCCCCTTCGTCAGCGACACCAGATGAATGAAGCTCGATGAAGCCGGGATATAGAGACGGCCGCGATGCGCATAAGGCGCGTCGGGGCGGTCGCGCTCCTGAAACAGCAGGCTCGGCCACTCCGGGTCCCAGCTGATGTCGGTGCGATAGGCGACGATCGTGTCGGGCTGCGAGAACGCTTTTCTCAGCGTCAGATAACTGCCGATATAGTGATCGACGGCAACGCGCGCATAAGCGCCCATGTAGAGGGGCGCGACGCCCCCTCCGTGGCCCTTCGATTCCATCGAAGCGCTGTCGACGGCGACAGACTCGCCGTGCCACGCATCCCTAAGACCGTGGAAGTCGAGACCGAGCACCATGCAGACATCGAACAAGGTCTGATCGCGGACCGAGCGGCCGCCGAGCAGGTTCTGGATGGTTTTCTCATGGCAATCGGCGGCGTCGGCCAGTTCGGCCTGCGTCAGCTTTTTCTCGACCATCGCGGTCTTGATGCGGTCGAGCGCCTCGGGGCGGGTGGTCACGGGCAGGAGAGGAACGGGAGGTTTCTTCATGGACCACGCGGAAATGGGCGCCGAGCGAGGCGTTGCTGTTGCGGAAAAATACCGATTTTTATCTCCCGCTGGCAATCGGAATCCGGCGTCAAGATCGCGGTTCTCCGCGTTGCCGGGCGTTTGCGGTTAATGGGCTGAAGTTTCGATGCGGCCCCTGACATTGTGAGGACATTCGCGCTCCACCGAGCCGCAACCAGGAGATTGCCGTTATGACGGGAACTGAGATTTCAAGATCGCGCACCGCCGTGCTGTTCGCAGGGCTCGCCGTGGCGTGCGCAGCTTCGGCTGTTCAAATCCAACCAGCCGAAGCGCGACAGTTCGATTGCCGTAACGCCGCCTTGGCGTCGGAACGCATGATCTGCCGAAGCGACGCGCTGGGCGGCCTCGACGAACGCATGAGCAATCTCTACTCGGAATTGCTGCAGAGCTACGACAGCAAGAGCCAGCGCGACCAGCTCAAGCGTTACCAGCGCCAGTTCCTCGCCGCCCGCGACAGCTGCCTGCGCGATACCGAGTGCATCAAGGGGGCTTATCTCGATCAGATCAGCGTTCTGGAAGCTCAGCTTGAGCGGACTTATCGGATGGGCGAGCGCTAGAGCCCAAACCGGCCTCCCCAGTCGAACCCGTTTCGTTATTCACGACTTCGAGCCGGACGTTCGCCAGTCCCACATTCGTTATGCCCAGGTTCCGCGCGGCGCCTTCGGAAAGGTCGATCACGCGGCCCGGCTTGAATGGGCCGCGATCGTTGATCCGCACGACAACACTGTCGCCGGTATCGACGCGTGTGACGCGGACCCGCGTGCCGAACGGCAGCGTTCGATGTGCAGCCGTCATGCCCGAGGGATCGAAGCGCTCCCCCGTCGCCGTCCGTTCGCCGGAACCGTAGTAGGAGGCGAGCCCGGTCATCGCATGCCCGAGACCCGACGGCATCGGGCCGTGCAGGCCGTAGGGATGCGGCGGCTTCTGTAATGTGGCAGCGGCCGCAACCCGCTTTTGAGGAACGGCCAGTGTAACGCTGATGGTGGGGCGCCAGCTCTTGAATGCGGAAATCCGAGCCGTCCTGGTCGTCCATGTACCCATATGGACTGCCCGGCTGGCGGGGCCGGCCAGAGCGTCGGTGAGAGATTGAGCTTTCAGGGAGCCGCTTGCCGCGCTCGCGGCCAGACACGCGACTAGTACGAAACCAACTCGAGCACTTTTCTGCACGCACATTCCCCCCGGAACTATGCCGAATCTCCTTGATTAAGCCGATTCGCGAGGCAGAAAAACGTCAGAGGCGCCAAGTTCCCCAGGCGCCTCCGGATAGTCTCAAATTCGTCAGAAGTGCTCAGGTGCGGCCAAGGACTTCCAAGGACACCGGTGCGACGCCTGCGCCCGTCATGCTGATCGCCTGCGCGGCAGCCCGCGACAGATCGATGACGCGGCCGCCGACGAACGGGCCGCGGTCGTTGATCGTGACCACGACAGAGCGTCCGTTTGAGCGGTTGGTGACGCGCACGCGCGTGCCGAACGGCAGCGAACGGTGAGCGGCGGTGAGCGCGCCGGGGTTGAAGCGGGCGCCGGAAGCCGTCATCTGGCCTTCCCAGTAGTAAGAAGCCATCCCGCCCGAGGTACCGCCTGCTGCGGCGTAGCGCGCGTGGTGTCTACGCGCCGGAGCCTGTGCGTAATGGCGATTTGCTGTCCGGTGGGCGTATCTAGAATGCTTGACCGGACGGTAGGTAGCATGCCGTGCCGAACGGTAGGCATGTCTCGTACGCGAGGCCCTGTAGGCGACGCGCGACGTCGATGCTTTGTGCGACGCCGAATGGTGACCGCAGACGTAGGCGGCGCCGTGACATTTCCAATCCGCAGCATCCGCAGGAACGACGCTAGCTGCCATGCCCGCAAATCCAAACGCGGCGACGGCGATAATCGAACGCATAGTGCACTCCTTTTCAAAGGAGCAGCAGTGTTTGCAGGTCGAATGAGCGATTTTCCCCCGCCCGTGGCCGGCAATGCAGCTACGGGTCAACCGTCTCGGAGACGGCACCGTCGTAAGTTGAGAGAAGTGCTCCTAAAGGCAGAAACCCGTAATGACCCGCAATAGAACCCCAGAACCCGGTCCGTACTGCTACCCGTGCTGACTGGGGTCCACCCCCGTCCTGGCGGCGCACAACCAGCATCGGAGTTTCATGAGGTCAACCCATTGCTTGTACCACATTTTAACCATATTGCGTAGACTTTTGAAAAATATGAACATTTACCCATGCACTTTTGGGTTGCGCGACGCCACGTCGCAGAACATTACGGGCTCATCCGTAGACGGAACTCCGATGTCGGCCCCTGTCACATTCCTTTCCACATCAATGAACTACCGCGCCGCAATAGCTTTTTCGGTCTGCCCACGTCGCATCTGATCGATTTCGATCGAGTGGCGA
>DATBRP010000089.1:0-1621 GCA_036560245.1 Hyphomicrobium sp. | reverse complement strand
TTACAACTTCCCTCCTTATTCCGTCGGCGAAGTCGGCCGCATGGGTTCGCCGGGCCGCCGCGAAATCGGTCATGGCAAGCTCGCATGGCGCGCGCTGCGTCCGATGCTGCCGTCGCAGGAAGAGTTCCCCTACACGCTGCGAGTCGTCTCGGAGATCACCGAGTCGAACGGCTCGTCGTCGATGGCGACGGTCTGCGGCACGTCTCTGGCTCTGATGGATGCGGGCGTTCCGTTGAAATCACCGGTGGCGGGCATCGCGATGGGTCTCATCAAGGAAGGCGAGGACTTCGCCGTCCTGTCCGACATTCTCGGCGATGAAGATCACCTCGGCGATATGGACTTCAAGGTTGCGGGCACGGCGAACGGCGTGACCGCGCTGCAGATGGACATCAAGATCACCGGCATCACCGAAGAGATCATGCGCGTCGCGCTCGATCAGGCGCACGCGGGCCGGATTCACATCCTCGGTGAAATGTCGAAGGCCCTCACCGGCGCACGTGAAGAGCTCGGCGAATTTGCGCCGCGCATCGAGACGATCAAGATTCCGGTCGACAAGATCCGCGAAGTCATCGGTTCGGGCGGCTCGGTCATCCGCGAGATCGTCGCGGAATCGGGTGCCAAGATCGACATCGAGGACGACGGCACGGTGAAGATCGCGTCGGCAAATCGCGAGTCGATCGAGAAGGCGCTTGCGCGCATTCGTGGCATCACGTCGGAGCCTGAGGTCGGTCAGATCTACAAGGGCAAGGTCGTGAAGATCATGGAGTTCGGCGCTTTCGTGAACTTCTTTGGTTCGAAGGACGGCCTCGTCCATATCTCGCAGCTTTCGCAGGGTCGGCCGGAAACGGTCGGCGAAGTCGTGAAAGAAGGCCAGGAAGTTTACGTCAAGCTCTTGGGCTTCGATGATCGCGGCAAGACGCGTTTGTCGATGAAGATCGTCGATCAGACGACGGGCCAGGAAATTCCGCGCGCCGAAGGCGAGCCGGAAGAAGTCTTCGAGAGCCGTCCGCCGCGCCGTGAAGGCGGTCGCGGTGGCCCGCGTGGTCCACGCCGCGGCTAACCAGCTTCAAACGTTCTTTGCACAAAAAGAGGCCGCCGGATGCGTAATCCGGCGGCCTTTTTCATTAGCGGCGAGCTCGAAACTTGCGTGGATGGCCGCCTTCGCGGCCATGACGTTGTGTGGACTATGATCGCGTTACGCAACAAACGCCGGTGTTTGCGGACTAGGTACGTGAGCCTTGGATGGCCGGGGCAAGCCCGGCCATGACGTTGGAGGGAAATACCGCCTCGGTCGAGCCCTCTTGTGGGATCCGGGGGTTACCTACGAACGTCATCCCGGCGAAGGCCGGGATCCACGGCAAAGCCCGGCGGAACCGATACTTGCAGCACGAACGGGAAATAATCGCAGGCACCGATTTCGCTTGAAGCTTGTCGTGGGTGCCGACCTCCGTCGGCATGACGAAATGTGCCTCAGAACCAACGGCAGCGGCGAACGCCCCAGCTATTGGTCCAGCAGCGATGGCTCGTGCATTGAACACGGCCGACGCCTCTGACGTACTTGTGCCAACCGCCGATGCCCCACCAGCACCTGCCGCGCCAAGCGGCTTGTTCGATGTTCGAA
>DATBRP010000088.1:0-14314 GCA_036560245.1 Hyphomicrobium sp. | reverse complement strand
CGACCGACACGTATCCGAAACTTGCGACGCGCAAAGCCCTGATCGGCGATACCGAAGTCACGATCAACGGCTTTTGCAAAGGCGCCGGCATGATCGCGCCCGACATGGCGACGATGCTGTGCTTCATCTTTACGGATGCGGCTCTGTCAGCCGACGTTTTGCAGCACCTCGTGGCGCAGCACGCCGAAACGACATTCAACTGCATGACGATCGACGGCGATACCTCGACGAGCGACACGTGCCTTGCGTTCGCGACGGGACGCGCCACCGCGCGCGGTCAAAAGCCGATCACCAAGTCAACGTCCAAAAAACTACAGTCATTCTCGGAGGCGCTGCACGATCTGATGCGCGATCTCGCTATTCAGGTCGCAAAGGACGGCGAAGGGCTTTCCAAGTTCGTGACCTTCGAGGTCGAAGGTGCCAAGACGTGGGCGGCGGCGCGCAAAATCGCGCTGGCCTGCGCCAACTCGCCCATCCTCAAGACGGCGATCGCGGGCGAAGATCCGAACTGGGGCCGCGTCGTCATGGCGGTGGGCAAATCCGGCGAGGCGGTAGATCGCGACAAGCTCGCAATCTGGTTCGGGCCATATTGTGTGGCTCGCGATGGCGAACGCGCCGACGACTATGACGAAAAGACCGTTGCTGCGTACATGAAGAATAAAGAAATTGTGATCCGGGTTGCCGCCGGCGTCGGCAAAGCCTCGGCGACGGTCTGGACTTGCGACCTGACGCACGACTATGTCTCGATCAACGCCGACTATCGAAGCTGAACACAGAGATTTTATGGATAAGGCTTTTTGGAAAGAGCGGTGGCAACGCCGCGACATCGGATTTCATCAGCCGCACATCCATGAGCAATTGAAACGCTTCTGGCCAACGCTGGGGCTGCCTGTTGGAAGCGCGGTCTTTGTTCCGCTCGCAGGCAAAAGCCGCGACATGGTCTGGCTGGCGACGCAAGGACACCGCGTCATCGGTGTCGAACTCTCTGATGTCGCCGTTCGTGAATTTTTCCAAGATGGCGGACACCGGCCCCAGCCATCGTCTGAAGGTTCGTTCGAGATTTCGTCCGCAGGTCCGTTCGATTTCTATCGCGGCGATTTTTTCGACATGCCGGCCGAAGCTTTGCAGGACGTCGTCGCTGTTTACGACCGCGCCGCGCTCATCGCATTGCCTCCCGAAATGCGCCCTCGCTACGCGCAGACGCTCGCGACCATAATTCCGCACGCGGCGGTCATTCTGCTTCTCGCCATCGACTATCCCGAGCACGAAATCAAAGGACCGCCATTCTCTGTACCGCGCAATGAAGTCGAACGGCTTTACGGCGATGTTTTCGACATCAAGGTCCTCGAAACTCGCGACGGCCTCGCCGCCAGCGGCAACCTCAAGAGGCGGGGAGTCACGCGGCTCGCCGAGACCGCCTACCTACTGAGACGGCGGCAATGAAGCCTCTCGTTCTCGTCGCGGCGGTCGCGCTGATCGACGACGACAAGCGCGTGCTGATCGCCAAGCGCCCGGAAGGCAAGCCGATGGCCGGGCTCTGGGAATTTCCCGGCGGCAAGGTGGAGGTCGGCGAGACACCGGAAGACGCGCTCTGCCGCGAGATCAAGGAAGAACTTGGCATCGAGCTTTGCCGCACGTGTATCGCGCCGTTCAACTTCGCCAGTCACGCATACGAAAATTTCCACCTGCTGATGCCGCTTTATCTATGCCGCACCTGGGACGGTGAAATTACGCCGCGTGAGGGCCAGACCATCGAGTGGGTGCGGGCGATCCATCTCTCCCGCTACCCGATGCCACCTGCCGATGAACCGCTCATTCCTTGGCTGCGGGACCTTTTGGCCTAGGCTTCAGAACATCCGATAGACGGACCTGCGCCGATCCGGGCGCTAACGGCTTTTGCTGGCTTTCGTGCGGCACCCAGCCCGTCAGCGTGACGATTTCAAATGTCGCCGGCACGCGGCCGTCGGGAAGGCCAAACCGCTCCTGATAAATTTCCGATGCGCGAAAAAGCAGGCGGCGCGAAACGGGGATGCGGCTGCGTTCCGTCAACATATTGCTTGCACCCATCGCTTTGAGTTCTTGCATCAGCGCTAGCGGTGATGCGTACGTCACACGAACGCTGTCGCTATCGGCGACGGGAAGCGCGAACCCCGCACGCTGCAGCAGGCCGCCGAGCTCGCGCACGTCGGCAAAGGGGGCAACGCGCGGCGAAGCTCCGCCGAACAGATCGGCTTCGGCCAGCAGCCACGCTTCGCGCAACTCCTTCAATGTCTCGCCACCGAGAAGCGCCGCAAGCAGAAGGCCGTCGGGCTTCAGAGCCCGGTTGATCTGCACCAGCGCGCCCGGCAGATCATTGACGAGATGCAGCGAAAGCCCGGAAACGGCGAGATCGAGGCTTTGGGCGGCGAACGGCAGCGCATCGTCTTCCGCGCCCACCTTGAGCCCGGCCGAGTGGGCAAGACATTCCAAAGAGGGCTCTACGTCGATGAGTTTACCGATCGATGGCACCGCGTGGAGGCGTCGGGCCAGCAATCCGTTATAGGCGCCGAAACTGGCTGCCAGCGGGAACTCGCGGCGCACGATGCCGAGGCGCTCGACGAAATCATCGGCGACGCGCGCAAGAAGAAAATCGGCTCCCGACGCCGCGCCGCTCGACGCGATACGGTCGCGCCGCGTCCGGACGAGGCGGCGGTCAAAAATTTGCGGAGCGCCCTTTTCAGGCAATTGGGGCATCGCGTTTCGTTCGCTTCGTTCCAAGAAGACCTCGCAGCCGATAGCCTGTTGCGCTAGGCTTCCGCAATGGCGACGGGGTCATCCGCCGGGACATCTGTTCTTGAAAACGACGACGGGACGCCACCGCGAGCCCGCGAAACCCGTCTCCTTCGCCCGATTTTGCAATTCGGGCGCGCTGCGCTCGATGTCGTTTTGCCGCCGCTCTGCCTCGGTTGCGGGACGCGCATCATGGCACATGACGCGCTCTGTCCGGCGTGCTGGCGGCAGATCGACTTCGTTCGTCCGCCACTTTGCGATCGTCTGGGATTGCCGATGCCGTTCGATACCGGCGGCCGGATGGTTTCCGCCGCTGCCGTTTCCGACCCGCCGGACTTCGACCGCGCTCGCGCCGTTGCCCACTTCGACGGGCTGATGCGCCAGCTCGTTCACGCCTTCAAATTTCACGATACGCATAACGCTCGCCGGCTCTTCGGGCGCTGGCTCGCGGAAGCGGGACGCGAACTCCTTTCCGACGCCGACATTCTGGTTCCGGTGCCGTTGGCGCGCTGGCGGCTCCTGACGCGCCGCTTCAACCAAGCCCAGATCCTCGCTGCCGAGGCCGGCCGGCTCGCCGGGAAGCCGGTGAAACCGTTTGCGCTCGCGCGAATACGATCGACAGCGCATCAGATCGGACTGACCCGCGCGCAACGCAGCCGAAATGTGGCGGGTGTGTTCCGTGTTCCGGCAAGCGAATTGGCGACGATCTCCGGAAAAGCCATAGTTCTGATCGATGATGTGATCACGAGCGGTGCAACAGCATCTGCAGCGGCAAAAGCCTTGAAGCGCGCCGGTGCCCGCCGCGTTGACGTCCTGGCGCTCGCGATTGTTTCCGGTGTCCATTCCTGACCTTAACGAGGTGGCGGAGGCGCGGCACAGAGGCGCAAATCGGACGATCAAGGTTGCATGACCTCGCGAACGGCGTAGGTTTGGATTCGATCATAGAAATGGCGTGCGGAGAGGCGCCGACACGATGCATAAGGTGACGGTCTATACAGCTGGTAACTGTTGCTACTGCCACATGGCCAAGGACCTGCTGAAGCGCAAGGGCGCGACGTTCGAGGAAATCGACCTCACGGGCCGCAATGACCTGCGTGCGGATTTGAGGGCCCGTGCCGGCGGACGGCAGACGGTGCCGCAGATCTGGATCGGCGACACCCACATCGGCGGTTGTGACGATCTTTTCGATCTTGAACGTTCCGGCAAGCTCGACGCGCTTCTGACACAGACCGCCCCGGCTTCCTGACCATGTCTCCTCAACCCAAGACTACGTTCCGCGCCGCGCTGGTTCAGATGTGCTCCGGCCGCGGCGTCGACCGCAACGTGGCCGATGTCGTGGCGCTGATTGCAGACGCCGCCACCCAAAAAGCCGATTACGTGCAAACGCCGGAATGCACGACGCTGATGGAACTCGATCCCGAGCGCCTGATGGCGGAAACGCATCGGGAAGCGGGAAATAAAGCGCTCGAAGCTTTTTGCGATGCCGCGCGCGACCGTAGAATCTGGCTGCATATCGGGTCGATGGCCGTCAAAGTCGGCGACCGCCGGTTGGCCAATCGCTCCTATCTCATCTCGCCGGATGGCGAGATCGCAACGCGCTACGACAAGATCCACATGTTCGATGTCGACCTCGGCAACGGCGAAGTCTACAGCGAGAGCGTCAATTATCAGGCCGGAACGAACGCGATCCTTGCCGACCTTCCTTGGGGTCCATTGGGTTTGACGATCTGCTATGATCTTCGCTTTCCGGCGTTGCATCGCGCGCTTGCCAAAGCCGGCGCCAGGTTCATCGCGGGGCCGTCGGCCTTTACACGCGTGACCGGCGAAGCGCATTGGCACACGCTGCTGAGAGCCCGCGCCATCGAGGCTGAGACATTTGTTTTAGCGGCGGCCCAGGGTGGCCGTCACGAGAACGGCCGCGAGACGTTCGGCCATAGCCTCATCGTATCGCCGTGGGGCGAGATCTTGGCCGAAGGCGGAACCGAGCCCGGGATCGTGATTGCCGACATCGATACGGAACGCGTCGATGAAGTCCGCAGCAAAATTCCATCGCTGACGCATGATCGAGTATTCGACGTTGTCAGCACAAAATCCGCACAGCTCGAAACGGCGCGCAAATAATGATCCGGTATCACCTCGGCTGCGCACACGGCCACGAATTCGAAAGCTGGTTTCACACGATCGATAGCTTCGATACTCAGTCGCGCTCGGGCGCGGTCGCTTGCCCACTCTGCGGCTCGACCGAGATAACGAAGCAGCCAATGGCCCCCGCCGTCATGTCGGCGCGCAGGAACGCGATCGCGCCTCAGGATGCGCAGCCCTTGCAAGACCAAAAGGCTGCCGTGCTTGAGGCCCTGCGCGCGCTCAAACATACCGTCTTGAAAAATTCGGAAGACGTCGGCGCGGGTTTTGCCGACGAAGCGCGCAAAATACATTTTGGCGAAGCCGAAGAGCGCAACATTCGGGGAAGCTCGACGCCTGAAGAAGCTCGGGCCTTATTCGAGGATGGCGTCACCTTCGGCATCCTGCCGCCGCTGCCCGAAGATCTCAATTAGCGACCCTTTAGCCTTCGGCCGCCGAAAGAGGTGCGGAGCCGAAGCGCCGCACCTTTGCGCGACTAGCGGCAGTGTCTGTGATGGTGGTGATGATCGTGATGATGACGTTCATGCTCGTGCCGAGCGTGTTCGTGGCGTAGGTGCTCGTAGCGGGCATGCTCATAACGTGCGTGCTCGCGGCGCGCATGTTCATAACGCGCGTGGGCGTGATGAGCGCGGGCCCGATCCGCATGATGATGATGATGGTGCTCGTGGTGCTTGACATCGTGCGCATTGGCAATGCCAGCGCCGAGCATCATCGCAGCGGCGGCGACCGCCGCAACCAAAGTCGTCCTCATTTGTAACTCCTAGCTTGTGGGCGTTCCCTGAACGCGAAGCCCTCTTAATGACAGCTTCAACCTGTCGCTTAGGTGAATTTTGGCGCTGCGGACTATACGAATCCGTAAGGCCGATGGATTTCAGGGTGCGGGGTAAACGGGAGCCTTAACAAGGGGCTCTGTCGCCATCTTCATCTGCATCATGAACTTTCTTGACAGTTGCTGATGCGCAACCTCTTGCGACGTGCCTGTTGTGCGCAACTGAAACTCGCGCGGAACGAACGTGCCGCATTTCCGCTTTCGTTCCAGTATTAGAGAACCGTGCGCCAAAGCCCTCTCCGGCACCGCATCGCTTCAGAGACATCGATGAATGCATTAGAGCGCGAAGAGCGCATGCTGCCCTCGCGCCCCGGATCGTCACCGGAGTCGCATGGGCTCTCGTTCGTGGAATTTGTCGGCCTGACGGCAGCGCTCATGGCGCTGACCGCGGTGTCGATTGACATCATGCTGCCGGCGCTGCCGCAGATCGGCGCGGCGTTGGGCGTCACGAGCGAAAACGACAGGCAGCTCATCGTCATTCTCTATATGGCGGGTTTTGCGGCCGGGCAGATCGTGTTCGGTCCGCTTTCCGATCATTTCGGCCGCAAACCCATGCTCCTTGCGGGTCTCGCGATCTATATCGGCGGCACGATTGCGGCGCTTGCCGCCGGCGCGTTTCCAATGCTTCTCGCCGCTCGGCTGGTTCAGGGAATCGGCGCGGCGTCGCCACGCGTGATCGCAATCGCCGTGGTGCGCGATCTCTATGGCGGCCGGCAGATGGCGCGCGTCATGTCATTTGCGATGATGGTGTTCATCGTTATTCCCGTTCTGGCGCCCTCTCTCGGCCAAGCCCTCATTCAGCTCGGCGACTGGCGCTGGACATTCTACGCGCTGCTGGCAATGGCGCTGATCACGGCGACATGGGCAAGCCTGCGATTGCCGGAAACGGCGCGGCAGGCGCTTGGCATCGAACGCCCGTCGAGCGTGCGCGAATCCTTGATCGCCGTCTTTGAGAACAGTCAGACGATGGCCTACGGCGCGGCCGGCGGCTTCATGTTCGGCTGTCTGCTCGCCTACGTCGCGAGTGCGCAGCAAGTTTTTGTCGAAATCTTCGGACTTGGGCAGGCGTTTCCGGTCGTGTTCGGCGCCATCGCCTCGGTGATGGCCGTTGCTTCGTTCGTGAACGCCAGGATCGTCGAGCGTTTCGGCATGCGATGGCTTTCCCATACGGCGCTCGCGGGATTCGTCGCCGTTTCGTTGGTGCTCGTTGTGGCCGCGTACGTGGGGGTTGCAGGCCTTCCGGTCTATGCGCCGCTGGTCGCGGCTTCGTTTTTCCTGTTCGGGCTTATCTCGCCGAATTTCAATGCCATAGCGATGGAGCCGCAAGGCCATAACGCCGGCATGGCCTCGTCAGTGATCGGATCGCTCAGCACGGCCATCGGCGCGCTTGCCGGAGGGTTCGTGGCGCACTCGTTCGATGGCACGGTGTTTCCTATTGCAGCAGGCTTTGCAGCCTGCAGCCTTATCACTTTAGCCATAGTATTCGCGGTCGAGGGCCGGAAAGGCCTTTTCGGCCGCAATCGCCCGGCTTGATCGGTAACCAGAAACCCTGGCTCAGGGATTTCCCTCTGCCCGTTGCCGTCGACGATCGTATACAATATGCGCCGCGAAGCCCTTTATGCTGGGCGAACGCGACGCGAGCCATGTGCCGGTGCACCGATGCGAATTCTACTGCTCGAGGATGATGCCAATACCGCGGCCTATGTTTCGAAAGGCCTCGAAGAGGAAGGCCATGCCGTCGATCATCTTTCCGACGGGCGTGATGCCGTCGCGCAGGCGGTGGCCGAAGACTACGACGTCATCATCCTCGACCGCATGCTGCCAGGCCTCGACGGCCTGGCGATCATCAAGACCATACGTAGCGCCGGACGCGGCGTGCCGGTGCTGTTCTTGACCGCGCTTGGCGGCGTCGACGATCGCGTCGAAGGCCTCGATGCGGGCGGCGACGATTATCTCGTGAAACCTTTCGCGTTCTCGGAGCTGCTGGCGCGCGTCAACGCGCTGGCGCGCCGGCCTCAGCCCAAAGGTGAAGAAACGCGGTTGAAAGTCGGCGATCTCGAAATCGACCTCGTCAGCCGCAAGGTGACGCGCAGCGGCGATACGATCGACCTTCAGCCGCGCGAGTTTCGTCTGCTGGAAGTCCTGATGCGCAACCGCGGCCGCGTCGTGACGCGAACGATGCTGCTCGAGCGCGTGTGGAGTTTTCATTTCGATCCTAAGACCAGCGTCGTCGAAACGCATATCTCGCGGCTCCGCGCCAAGATCGACAAACCGTATGGCAAAGACCTGATCCACACGATACGCGGCAGTGGGTATACCGTGAACGACGGTGCATGACAGTGCGTAACCTGCTGAAGCGCACGCCCTTTCGGCTGGCGGCGACGTTCTCTCTCTTTTTTATTACGATCGTGCTTGCCCTCTTCACAGTCATTTATCTGGTGGCCAGCGCGCGGCTCGTCAGCGACATCCGCGACCGGGTGCGAACCAACATAGATTCCCTTGCCGTGCTCGACGGCGACAGGACATTCGACGATCTTGTCACGGTCGTTGCTGAAGAAAGCGAATCTGTTCGCGACCCCGATTTCATCGTCGAACTTGTCGACAAAAATGGAAAATTTCTGGCGGGAAATGTGCGCGGCGTCCCGCAATTTGACCAGTGGAGAACGCTGAAGCGGTCGGAACTCAATTTCACGCTGGATAGAGGCGAACCCACCGACGAGTTCCTCGCAATCTGGCGACCGCTGGCAAAGGGCACGCTGCTGGTCGGAAGCGATAACAGCGAAGTCAGGCAGATGAAATCGTTTCTGCTGAAGCTGCTGACTTATGGGCTTTTGGTTACCTCCCTGGCGCTTGTTCTTTGTGCGATTTATTTCGCGCGGCAAACGCAACAACGCATCGATGCTTTCGCCAATCCCCTGGCGCGCGTCTCGCAGGGTCATATTGGGGCGCGCGTGCCGATTTCGGGTCAGCAGGATGACATCGATCAGGTGGCACTGCAGGTGAACGGGATGCTCGGCAACCTTCAGAGGCTGATCGAGAACGTCAATCAGTCGTCGTCCGACATCGCGCATGATTTGAAGAAGCCGCTGGGCCGGCTGCGACAGCGCCTGGATAATGCGCAACGCAAGGCTAAGTCCCCGGACGAATTTCAAACCGCCGTGAACGATGCGCTTCTCGACATCGATTCAATAACGGAGACTTTCGACGCGCTGCTGCGTATCACGCAGATCGAAGCCGGCGCTCGCAAAGATCGTTTCGTGCCGGTCGACTTGCGCGTGCTTCTGGCCGACGTGCATGATGTCTATGATATCGTCGCAGAAGATGCCGGCGATAAACTCAGTTACACGGCCGATGTCGAAAGCACCGCGAGCGTGCGCGGCGATCCCGAGCTTCTCGTGCAGCTTTTCGCCAATCTGGTCGAAAACGCCATTCGCCACTGTCCGCCGGGCACGCAGATAGGTTTGCGATTACGCGCGGCGAACGGCGCTTACACGATCGATGTTTCAGATACCGGCCCCGGTATTCCTGTGGCGGAACGCGAAAATGTCTTCCGCCGTCTTTACAGATTGGAGCGCGCCCGTTCGACCGACGGCAGCGGATTGGGCTTGAGCCTTGTCGCCGCTATCGCCGAACTGCACGGCGCGAAGGTCGCGCTCGCCGACAATGCACCGGGGCTTCGTGTCGAGGTGAGCTTTCCTGCCGCCTAGACTCTTAACCTGACGGCGTTGTCGTTCGGCCCGCGGACATTCGCGGCATGTCTCTGCTAAAATCTCAAGAAAGCAGCGGGCCGGCGGCTGGGGTTTCTTGCGGACCGGCCCGCTGCAGACGTGCTTAGAGCGGCGAGACGGGATGTCATAGGCTCCAAGACGCACCGTAAACCCGGGCACTATCGAAGCCTGGGCTAATTCCTAATCGTGAATTCTCCCAGGCAAGCGCTACTTGCTTAGGATCAGTTTCCCAGCCTCCGTGATGCGCAAGCGATAATCCTGGCCGCGATGTTCGAGAATGACTTCACGTTCGCCGCCCATCAGATCGCTGACGCGATAGCGCGTGGGGCCGCTCCGCCTCTCCGTGGTAGATGGAGGTATCTCCGGCTCGGCAATTTGAGGCGCGCTTGGCGTCATTTCCGTCTTTCGTGACATTCGATCTTAACCGCCGCGCCGGCCGATGTGCCGACGCGCCTCCCCATGTGATGACGTTAATGCAAGTAGACCGCCTGCACGGTCTGGTTCTCGAATTCGGACGTGCCGTCCTGTTCCGGCTGTTGCCGGATGTGCCGCACCTGCACCGCCGCGAGTGACCGCACCGCGAGCCGCGTCCGTTCCGTCTCTTCCGCGTTATCGAGCGCCAGCGCGATGCCGCGTTCGACGGCAGCGTCGTCGCTATTGCGAGCGGATTTGAGTAGGCCGGTCATCGCCAACTCATCCGGCGATACATGCTGGCATCCCGTGCTGAGATACGAAAAACCACGCGCGCGCTCTCGGCGTAGGGCTCTCAGAAGCGCCGTGACGCGCGCGACGAGCAAGGTCCCCTCGGCGGCGCCGAGCTGCTCTTCGGCGATCTTCATCGCGATTTCCCAGGGCTGTGCCGAGCCTGACGAATAGACGTCGCAAACGCAGCGGAAGACATCGAGCGTCAGGTTCTCGATCGGCTGAAATCCAAGCGTGTTTTTGAGTGGAAAGCCGAGCGCGTGCCCGGCACAAACGGACTCCTCCGACGGCTGCGCCGGAGCGATCAATGGTTTGGATGTTTTGGCTTTGCTGTCACGCATTTGGTCTCTCAGTAACGATGGAATTTACGAAGAACGACGACATTGGTTTCGCGAAACGCAAGAGCCGCTGCGCGATGGCATTATGATTTTCGGATCGGCTTGCGATCGTCGTCGGAGATATCCGAAAGCAGACGGTCGAATGCGGAGACGTGGCCCGTTGCGAGGTCCCAAATCATTCCGACGGATGCGGCAAACATCGACGCGGTCAAGGCGGCGCTGGACAGTTCGCGCGCGTCGAACCGCTCACCTGTAAGGTGTGAACGCTTCATCATCTTTTCTCCAAAGTATCGGGGTTCAAGGCCCCGTAAATGGCAGATGGGTCTATTAAGCTAATCTATACTTATGGAGTCAAGTTTAAAATTGACGGCGCGTCCAAGGGCCGGTCATAGATAAACCCGGCCATGCTCGTATTCGCCTGAACAATCTATGGTTTGCGGCTCTTGAAAAGGCCAACATCAGTCCGCATTTCCTTCGCGGGCGGAGCCGAGGGGTCGGCGGATGACGGGGTGGTCATGTACATTCGTGACACATCGGAAGGGTATGGAATCGTCTCGCGGCTGTTTCATTGGCTGATGGCGATTGCGATTTTCTTCATGTTCGGCCTCGGCCTTTGGATGGTGCGGCTCGATTATTACAGCCCCTATTACAATGCCGCGCCGGAGCTTCATCGCAGTCTCGGGATCATTCTGCTGCTGGCGCTGCTCGTGCGCTGGATTTGGCGTGGCGCCAATCCCAAACCGGTTTTCGACGACCTGACGCCGCTCGAGCAAAAGGCCTCGCGTGCCGTTCATTGGAGCTTTTACGTGCTGCTCTTGGCTCTGATGGTGAGCGGTTACCTGATCGTGACGCCGGATGGTCAACCCGTCGACGTCTTCGGCTGGTTTAGCGTCCCCTCGGTTCTTCAGATGCGTGGCCTTGAGGACCGCGCCGGTTATGTGCATCGCCTTCTCGCTTATGCCGTCATCGCGCTTGCCGTCGTTCATTCGCTGGCGGCGCTGAAGCATCACTTTTTCGACAAGAGCAAAATCATGACTCGTATGTGGGCTGGGCCGCCCAGCTCCAACGTACTCACTTCAGAAAAGGAAGATCACTTATGAAGTTCGGAACGGCGACCTTGGCAGTTACGACGCTTACGACATTCATGTCGACCACGGCAATGGCGGCGGATTACGTCATCGACACCAAGAACGCGCACGCATCGATCAATTTCCGCATCAAGCATCTTGGCTATAGTTGGCTGACCGGCCGCTTCGATAAATTCTCCGGTACGTTTTCATACGATGAGAAAAACCCGGATGCTTCGAAGGTCAAAATCGAAATCGATACGACCAGCGTCGATACCAATTTTGCTGAGCGCGACAAGCATCTGCGCGGCGGCGATCTGCTCGACGTCGATATGTTTCCAACCGCTACATTCGAAAGCACGAGCGTGAAATCGGCCGGTCCGGACAAGGCCGTGATCACCGGCAAGCTCACGCTTCACGGCGAGACGAAGGACGTCACGATCGAGGCCGAGCGGATCGGCGGCGGTGCTGACCCGTGGGGCGGTCAGCGCATGGGCTTCACCGGGACGACGAAAATCGCGCTCGCCGATTACGGCATTCTGCGCGATCTCGGTCCGTTTTCGAAAGACGTCGAACTCACGCTCAACGTCGAGGGCGTCAAGCAATAATCACCATCTGAAGACGGCGGCGCCGCCGGTCAGTCCGGCGCCTGCCGCTGTCATCAAGACGACGTCGCCGGGTTTGTACGCGTGCTCTTCGGCCGACGCCGATAGAGTGAGCGGGATGGTTGCGGCCGAACTATTGCCGAACTCGGCGATTGTCGATCGCAGGCGCTCCGGCGGAATCTCGAGCTGCTGTGCAATCGTTGTCATCATCCGGGCGTTCGCCTGGTGCGGAATGAAATGCGTGACGTCCGACGCTGTGAGAGCTGCCTTCTCGAGCGCCGTCGCGGCAGAGCCCGTCATCATCGCAACGGCCTTGGCATAGACCGCCTGACCATCCGACATGACCATCAGTGTTTCGCTCGGGTCAGCTCCTTTCGCGAATGGTTTGCGGCTGCCGCCGCCCGGTATCGTGATGAGATCGTAATGTGCGCCCTTGGCCGCAAGATGCGCGCCGCGAATTCCAGCATCGTCGCGCCGGCTCGGCGCCAGGAGCACGGCACCCGCTGCGTCAGCAAAGAGAACGCTGCTGGCACGTTCCGCCGGATTGATACGGCGCGAAAGGATATTTGCGGCGATGACGAGCACCGGCGTACCGTGACTTCGCACGTAGCTGTCGGCCAGCGTCAACGCGTAGATGAAGCCCGCGCATGCGCCGGCCATGTCGATGCCTCCGGCGTTCGTGAGCCCCAACTTATGAGCGACGAGCGGCGCCGTCGGTGGCAGCAAATGATCAGGCGTGGATGTTGCGAGCAGCAGCAATCCGATGTCGTCACGTGACAGACCGGCCTGCGCGATCGCCATGTCGCCAGCCTTGATCGCGATATCGGACAACGCCTGATCCGCCGCCGCATATCGGCGCGCGTCAATGCCTGTGCGTCGCTTGATCCAACCGGATTCAAGTCCGAGGCGAGTTTCGATCTCCTCGTTCAGAACAATGCGTTCAGGCACGTAGTGGCCGAGACCGATGATCTCAACGCCCATCATGTGCGCACCTCATCGACCGCGTCGGAAATTGCAGCGTAGACGGATTCGAGTTCGTTCGCCGTCGTGCAGTAAGGCGGCATGATATAGAGCGTAGCGCCGAGCGGCCGAAGAAGAATGCCGCGTTTGAGAAGGCTGGCGCGCAGGGGCAACGCTACATCGGCGAGGTATCCGCCTTCCGAACCCTGAAGTTCGAAAGCGGTTATCGTGCCGAGCTGGCGCACGTTTGCAAAACGCGGATCGCTCGATAATTTCTGGAGACACGTACGTTGATTTTTGGCGAGTGCGGCGATGCGATCGCTAACCGGCTCCGCCTTCCAGATTTCGAGATTGGCCGCCGCCGCCGCGCAGGCGATCGGGTTCGCGGTGTAAGAGCTCGAATGAAAGAATGTGCGAGAGCGATCTTTCGATACGTGCGCGTCGAAAATCGCTGAATTGCAGAGCGTTACGGCAAGCGGTATCGAACCTCCGGTCAATCCCTTCGCAAGGCAAAGAATATCGGGCGAGATATCCGCCTGCTCCGATGCGAAGAGCGTGCCCGTCCGTCCGAACCCGGTCAGGACTTCGTCGGCGATGAAAAGCACGTCGCGCGCTTTGCAAATGCGGTGCATCTCGGCCAGCGTCTGGGCGTCGTACATCAACATGCCGCCGGCGCCGAGAAGCATCGGCTCGCAAATGAATGCCGCTACGTCGCCGCCGCGACAGATCTTATCAAGAGCGTCGAATGTCGCCTGCTCGCGTCCCGGTGTTGGAAAGGGAATGCGGCCAACGTCAAACAGAAGCGGCTCGTAAGCGGCATTAAAGACGCCGCGCGCACCTGCCGACATCGTACCGATGGTATCGCCATGATAGGCGTGTTCCAGCGCCAGAATGCGTGTGCGCGACTTGCCGATGTTGCGCCAATAGCCGAGCGCCATCTTGAGCGCGACTTCGACTGACGTCGATCCACTATCAGAAAAGAAAACGTGCGCGAGGCCGGGCGGTGCGATCTTCACCAACCCCCGTGCCACGACTTCGGCCGGCTCGTGCGTCATGCCGGCGAAGATCACCTGATCGAGCTTGGCCGCCTGATCCTGGATCGCGCGCACGATTTTGGGATGGCAATGGCCGTGCGTGATCACCCACCACGACGAGATGCCATCGAATATCCGTC
>DATBRP010000087.1:0-6577 GCA_036560245.1 Hyphomicrobium sp. | reverse complement strand
TCGTCGGCAAGCGCCTTATTGACGACGGTATAAAGAACGATGCCGGGCTCCTGCTCGATATCGCTCAAGACACGCTTCAGTTGCCGTTGCGTGCGGACCAGCGGATGAACGTGCTCGATGGCGCGAATGTTTTGATATTGGACGGTCGCGGCCTTGGCGATCGCGACCAACGTTTCGCCGGTCGCGTCAGAGACCAGATGCATGTGGAACATGCTTGGCAGTGCCATGATCAGCGTCTCTCGAAAATCGAAACCGGAGCCTGTTCAAAACCGCGGTGTTATCCCAGTGTGGCGGCGGTCCCTGCCGGGTTGAGACAACAACTGCCGTTTCACCCACGGCGATACCCACATCTCATCGAAAGAGGAAGACATTGTTCGACACATCGGCGTCCACGGGGACGATTGATCTGTCCGACGCTCATACGGTGGTTGTCAACAACGACTGCAGTTAGGTTGGGCGTGCGGGTCTCCGGCAAGCCTTTGATTAACGGAAGGGTTATCGCTCTATTGCATGAGACGGCGAAAAAGCTCTATCGCTCGTCGTGAAGTGTCCGGCGTGTTGAACTCTTGTGGACGGGATGGGGATGAGAGACTGATCCCCGATAACCCCTGCCCTAAGAGTCATAAAAATAACCTTCAAGAAATTCTAAACTTCTAAAGTGAAGGAAGTGACGTGGTGCGTGATTTGGATGGCGAAGCTCCCGAGCGGCGGTTCCTGTTGCCGTTTGCAGGGAAGGCGCTTTCGCCGCCTCCGGTCTGGCTGATGCGGCAAGCTGGACGCTATTTGCCGGAGTACCGGAAGGTTCGCGCCGAGGCCGGCAATTTTCTCAACCTTTGCTACACGCCGAAGCTCGCAGCCGAAGTGACGTTGCAGCCAATCCGGCGCTTTGGGTTCGATGCCGCGATCCTGTTTTCAGATATTCTCGTCGTGCCGGATGCGCTTGGGCAGGTGGTGCGGTTCGAGGAAGGCGAAGGCCCTAGGCTCGATCCCATTCGCGCGCTTGAAGATCTCAGCCGACTCGCCCTATCGAGGACGCCGACGAAGTTTTCGCTGGTTTGCGAAACCGTCGAGCGGTTGCGGCAAGCGTTGCCGTGCGAAACGGCTTTGATCGGATTTTGCGGGGCACCGTGGACAGTCGCGACGTACGTTGTGGAAGGCAGGGGGTCGCCGGATCAGAGCGCGGCGCGGCATTGGGCGTATCGCGATCCGGACGGCTTCGCGCGGCTCATCGCGATGTTGACCGAAGCATCGATCGAATACCTCAGCGGGCAGGTCAGGGCGGGCGCCGATGCGCTGCAGATTTTCGACAGCTGGGCCGGCAGTCTCGCCGACGATCAGTTCGAGCGATGGGTGATCGCTCCGACGGCGAAAATCGTTCGCGACGTGCGTGCGCGCCATCCGGGCGTGCCGATCATCGGGTTTCCACGCGGCGCGACGGCGCTCCTTCAGCGCTACATCGAGGGCACGGGCGTTGACGGCGTCAGTTGCGATACGGCATGTCCAATTGGCGTGATGCAGCAGACGGCGCGGAGCGGCACGGTCGCACAAGGAAATCTCGATCCCTTGCTCTTGCTGACAGGCGGCGACGCACTCGATCGTCGTGTCGATGACATTCGGGATGCGATGACGGGGTTGCCTTTTATCTTCAATCTCGGACACGGCATCGTGCCGGATACGCCGCCTGAAAATGTTGCGCGGGTCGTCGAACGGCTGCGCGTGACGGGCTAGATATGGGGACAGCGGAGGCTCGCTCGATGAATTCACCGGCACAACGCGCCGCAATCTCTCTTTTGGTGACGGTTGTCGCGGCCGGCCTTGCTATGCTGATTTTCGGGGCCGCCGCTTATCCCTGGGTCAAGGCGTTCCACGTCATCGCCGTCATTTCGTGGCTGGCGGGCATGCTCTATCTGCCGCGGCTTTTTGTCTATCACGCCGAAGTGCCGGTCGGTTCGCCGCAATCGGAAACCTTCAAGGTGATGGAGCAGCGGCTTCTGAACATCATCACGACGCCGGCGATGGTGGTCGCCTGGGTGCTCGGCATCTGGCTTGCCTGGCAGAGTGGCTATTGGGCGGCGCCCTGGTTTCACGCCAAGCTGGCGTGCGTTCTGGCGCTTTCCGGGTTGCATGGGTATCTGTCGGCCGCGACCCGGGCATTTCGCGAAGATCGCAATACCAAGTCGGCAAAGCACTGGCGGATCGTCAACGAGGTTCCGACCGTCCTGATGATCGCCATCGTGATCCTGGTGATCGTGAAGCCGTTCTGAGCACTTTCCAGGGCCGCGGCGATCTGCTATAAGCGGTTGTCCTCATAGGATTTTGGCAGACGGCACGTTTCGACGCGGTCATGCAACCGGTCGACATTCGCAGCATTATGACAAGGCGCCCGCTTTGTCGCCGTCCGGCCATCTCATTCATCTCACCACACCACACGATGCCACTTCTGAGTGGCGCCCCGCGGAGTTCTTTTTCAATGAAACAAATGAAGCTCGAGGACCTGAAGCGGAAATCGCCCGCCGAACTCGTCACCTTTGCCGAAGAGGCCGGTGTCGAGAACGCCTCGACCTTACGCAAACAAGAATTGATGTTCGCGACGCTGAAACAGCTCGCGACGCAAGAAACAGAGATCACGGCGACCGGCGTCGTCGAGGTTCTCCAGGACGGCTTCGGATTTCTGAGGTCGCCGGAAGCCAACTATCTGCCGGGCCCCGACGATATTTACGTCTCACCCTCGCAAATCCGCAGGTTTGCGTTGCGTACGGGCGATACGGTCGAAGGCCAGATCCGCTCGCCGAAAGACGGCGAACGCTATTTCGCCCTCCTCAAAGTCTCGAATATCAATTTCGAAGACCCTGAAAAAACCAAGCACAAGAGCCACTTCGATAACCTGACGCCGCTCTATCCGACGCAGTGGCTGAAGCTTGAGATCGAAGACCCGACGATCAAGGATTTTTCATCACGCGTCATCGATATCGTGTCGCCGCTCGGCAAGGGCCAGCGTGCTCTGATCGTCGCGCCGCCGCGCACCGGTAAGACGGTGCTCCTGCAGAACATCGCGCACTCGATCACGGTCAATCATCCCGAATGCTATCTGATCGTTCTTCTGATCGACGAACGTCCCGAAGAAGTCACCGACATGCAGCGCTCCGTCAAAGGCGAGGTGATTTCCTCGACCTTCGACGAGCCGCCATCACGCCACGTGCAGGTGTCGGAAATGGTCATCGAGAAGGCTAAACGTCTTGTCGAGCATAAGCGGGATGTCGTTATTCTCCTCGACTCGATCACGCGTCTGGGTCGTGCCTACAACACGGTTGTACCATCATCCGGCAAGGTTTTGACCGGCGGCGTCGATTCCAATGCGTTGCAGCGGCCAAAGCGGTTCTTCGGCGCGGCGCGTAATATCGAAGAAGGCGGCTCGCTAACCATCATCGCGACGGCGCTGATCGATACCGGCTCGCGTATGGACGAAGTCATCTTCGAAGAGTTCAAGGGTACCGGCAACTCAGAAATCATTCTCGACCGCAAGGTTTCCGACAAGCGCGTCTTCCCGGCGATCGACGTCTCGCGCTCGGGCACGCGCAAAGAAGATCTGCTGGTGCCGAAGGATCAACTCAAGAAGGTCTACGTTCTGCGCCGCATCCTCAACCCGATGGGCACGATGGATGGGATCGAATTCCTCATCGACAAGCTTCGCTCGACGAAGACCAACGGCGAGTTCTTCCAGTCGATGAATACGTAGATGCTGTTTCACGAGAAACACGAAAGGCCGCTCCGAGAGGGCGGCCTTTTTTGTTGCTGATCGAAGATGCCGGGGTTCGCAGCCCGTCTGGCTAGGTCGCGAATTGAGCGGCGACGATCCGGCCGACGTCGGCCAGCACGCTGTCTCGCTGCTCCGGGGAAGCCGATGAACCGGTGAAATAGGCCGCGACCAATATCGGAGCCTTGCCCGGGCGCTGAATGACGGCGATATCGTTGGCAGTTCCGTTCGCGCCGCTGCCCGTCTTGTCGCCGCTTTTCCAATTCGACGGAAGCCCGGCCGGAATGCGCTTCGTTGCGGTTTTGCAGTTGTTCAACCAACTCATAAGTGTTTCGCGCGAGGTTTTCGTCAGTGCTTCACCGACAAGCATGGCCTTGAGGTCGGCGACCATCGCGGCAGGCGATGTCGTGTCGCGCGGATCGCCGGGGATGGCGGTGTTCAGCCTCGGCTCCGTGCGATCGAGCCGCGTGACGGCGTCGCCGAGGGACCGCGTAAAGCTCGTCAGACCGGCGGGTCCTCCGATGGCGCCAAGCAGAAGGTTGCCTGCGGTGTTGTCGCTGAGTTCGACGGCGGCCGCGCAAAGCTCGCCGATCCTCATCCCGCCTTTACTCACGTTGGCGCTTGTGACGGGCGCGTATTCGAGCAAATCCGATTGGCTATAGGTGACCCAACGGTCGAGGTGCTCGGAATCTAGGTCGACATTTTTTAGAATAGCCGCGGCTGCCAGCAACTTGAAGGTGCTGCACATTGGGAAGCGCTCATCGGAGCGACGGGCCATCCGTTTGCCGGTGGCTGTATCGAGCGCCGCGACGCCCAATCGTCCTCCGTGCTGCTTCTCCAATTTTTCAAATGGATCCGTTTCCGCGAAGGCGGGCCTCGACCCAGCAATCCCGATCGTTCCGACTATGAAGGCGCGGCGGTCCATGTCGGGTCCTTTCAAACCGGAGTCAGCGTATGGGGCTGATGTGCCGGCCCTGTCGCGCACTTCACAAGCACACAGGTTATCCACAAGATGACCGGCGTCTTTAGGACGCTCGGGGGCAGTATCTGCCGGACATGGAGATGAAAGTTGTAGCGGCTGTGGATAACGAATGTTGATCCAGCGAACGAGAAGCCGACTGGAATAGAGCCTTATTCCGCTGCGTCGAGGATCTGCTGGCGAGCTTCCTGTGCCGGCGTCATCGCTTCGGCTTTCTGGCGGTAGCGTTCAGGCTCGCCGGCGCCGGGCTTATAGACGAAGGGGAGCACCAGCTGCTCGACGAAGCTGTTGGGGAAGTGCGGCAGCTCGTCGACGCCCATGTCCTTCGCCGTGATCGGCCGTGACGGCGTCGCGCTGAAGGTCCCCAGCATCTTGTCCCACACCGTCAGCAGCAGGCCGAAGTTGCAGTCGCCTTCGGTGCCCCAGTTGACGTGGTGCATATGATGGATGCGGCCGATGGAGAGATGGCTGGCGAGCGGTCCAAGGCGAGCATCGACGTTCGAGTGCTGCACGATCAGCGTCACCGAGATCAAGAAGCCCAGCACGACCGCGACGGGCACCGGCATGCCGATGATCACGAGCGGCATGTTGCCGATGACCATGTCGAGGATCTGATGCAGCGGATGGCGAATGACTCCGTTCAATCCGTAAAGCCGTCCGACGCCGTGATGCACTGAATGCAACCGCCATAAGGTCGGATAGCGGTGGCTGAGGTAGTGCATCATCATGAAAGCGAAATCGGCGACCAGGAACGCGATCAATACCTGACCCCACATCGGCCATTGCGTCGGCCAAAGCCCCTGGTACGGAAACAGCCAGCAGATGACCGGGATCAGCAGGACGCCATTCATCGCCGAGGTCTCGTAGGCGATGACGTGGAGGATGTTGGTTTTGTTGTCGCCGTGCGCTTCGTGGTCGTTCCACTCGTCGTAGAACGGCGCGATCTTTTCGGCGGCGAAAGCCGTCAGGTAGGCAACCGCCAGCAGCGGCGCGATCAGCAGATAGGCCCAGGTGTGCCCCTGCGCGGTGACCAGCTCGGCCACGATCCAATAGGCGGCGCCGGTGAGCCCCAGCATCATGAACGGGGCATAGCAGTAGCGAACGATCGCACGCATAAATGTCATGAACACCTCATTCCAGGACCTCTATAGTCCTCGGGCCGATACCCGCCAAGGTTCTGATCTCTGAGACGTTTCAACGCGGTAAAGAAGTCATTCGGATATATGCCCTTCGCTGCGAGCCTCGCGGAGCCGGTCTTTCAGCGACGGCGCGTCCTGGATCGGCGCGCCGCAGACAGGACCAACGCAGACGTAAGCCGTTGATTTGCCTTCGATGGGTGTCTTTCCGGCGAGCGGCGAGCGGGGCCCAATGCCGGCGGTCGCTTCGGCAATAAACTCCAGGGCTCCCGGAATCGAGAGCTGGTGCAGTTCGCCGCGGAGTGCGGTCCCGTTCGTGACACTCACAGCAACTTGAACCAGGCGATCAAGGTCGAGTTCCGCTGCCAGCAGGCCGCAGTGCCCGACGGGGCCACGCGCGATTGCAGACGAGAAGGCCTTGGTGATGGCGCGAGCACGTTCGTCGTAGCGCAGGTCTCCGGTGAGCGCGGCGAGCGCGGCGAGGTTCGAGAGTTGGATGGTGTTGGCGCTGGGGACGGCATCGTCGCTGGCGCTCTTGAGGCGGACGACGACATCGTTCGTATCGTCGGCGGACGTGAAGTAGCCGCCGCCGTTCTGGTCCCAATAGTGCTGGTCGAGCACGCGCGTCCATTGCTCGGCGCGTTCGAGGTAGGGTTCGGCTCCTGTCGCCGCGAAGAGGCGGAGCGCCGCCCAAGTCATGTTGGCGTA
>DATBRP010000086.1:0-2059 GCA_036560245.1 Hyphomicrobium sp. | reverse complement strand
GGCGTGCCCTGCCGTGGCGAAAATGGAAACACATGCAAATATGTCAAACCGCATGCATCGATGATACTGCGTGAATTCTCGAACATCTCGTCCGTTTCGGTTGGAAAGCCCGCGATAAGATCGGCGCCGAACACGACATCGGGCCGTAACGCGCGAGCCTTTTCGCAGAACGCAATCGCATCGCCGCGGCTGTGGCGGCGTTTCATACGCTTCAGCGTAAGGTCATCACCCGATTGCATCGAAAGATGCAAGTGAGGCATGAAGCGCTCTTCTTCGGCGAGCGCAATCATCAGGTCGGCATCGACCTCCACCTGGTCGATCGACGATAGCCGCAACCGCGACAGCTGCGGCACATGCTTCAGAACCTGACGCACGAGCACGCCGAGCGTCGTAGCACCCGGCAGATCGCGGCCGTAAGACGTGATATCGACGCCCGTCAGCACGATTTCGGCGTGACCGTTTTCGACAAGACGGCGCACTTGGCTCACGACTTCGCCGGCAGGCACCGAGCGCGACGGACCACGCCCATAGGGAATGATGCAAAACGTGCAGCGATGATCGCAGCCGTTCTGAATTTGCACGAAGGCGCGCGTTTGCGCGCTGAAACCGTCGATCATATGCAGCGCCGACTCGCGCACGCTCATAATGTCGTTCACTTGCACGCGCGCGCTCGAAGCCGTCGATAATCCTGCAAAGGTTTCGCCGCGCATCTTCTCGGCATTGCCGATGACATGATCGACCTCCGGCATATCCGCGAAACGCTGCGCTTCCGTCTGCGCCGCGCAACCCGTCACGATGATGCGCGCCTGCGGTTGATCGCGACGAAGACGCCGGATCGTCTGGGCAGCCTGACGCACGGCTTCGCCAGTCACCGCGCACGTGTTGACGATGATCGCGTCATCGAGTCCGGCGTCGCGCGCGTGACGCCGCATCACCTCGGACTCGTAAGCATTGAGCCGGCAGCCGAGCGTTATGACTTCAAGTCCGGACATGATCGTATTTCGTACTTTTAACAGAGACGATGGCGTAAACCGGCTACACCGGCACGTTCGCCAGCTTCGAGAAATCGATGACGCCCTCGTATTCGAATTCAACGGGACCCGTCATCAGAATGTGATTGTCGGCCGCCCAGTCGACGCTCAGCGTGCCGCCCGGCAGCGCGACATCGACTTTGCGGCCCGTCAGGCGCTTGCGAGCCGCCGATACGGCCGCTGCACAAGCAGCCGAGCCGCACGCCTGCGTCAGCCCGGCTCCGCGTTCCCATGTCCTGAGCCGGATGGCGCTCGGCGACATCACCTGCGCCAGCGAAATGTTGGCGCGTTCGGGAAAGATCGGATGGTTCTCGAGCAGCGGTCCGAGACGCGCCAAGTCGAATGCCGCAACGTCATCCACCCAGAAGATCGCGTGCGGATTGCCGACGTTGACCACGGACGGCGAATGCAGAACCGGATTGTCGATCGGCCCGATCTGCAACTCAATGGCGCGCGTGTCGCGAAATTCCTCGGCGAGCGGAATGTCCTGCCAGCCGAACTTCGGCTCGCCCATGTCGACTGTGATCGAAGATTGATCCCTGACGACCGTATCGAGCACACCGGCCTGCGTCTCGACCTTGAAACGGTCGCGGCCAATGTCCTTCGCCAAAATCCAGCCGACGCAGCGCATGCCGTTGCCGCACGCTCCAGCCTCGGAGCCATCGGTGTTATAGATGCGCACCAGCGATTCCGTGCCCTTCGTCGTCGGCGCGTGCAGCACCATCATCTGATCGAAATGCGAGTTTTGCTCGGCCGCGATCGCCGCGACTTCGGCCGCAGTGAACACTTTCGAACTCCCGCGCAAATCGACGACGACGATCTCGTTGCCGAGGCCGTTCATTTTGACGAATGGGAGAGGCGGGTTGGCGCTCATGGCGCCTTATATGGCGAGAAGTGCCGGAATTGACAATTAAAGCCCGCCGAAGCCAAAATTTTTCAATGAATCAAACGTCGCGCCCGATCTCCTCCAACCGGAACAAACCCGAAAGCTGATCCGTTAACGACCGAGCAAACGTCCTTCCCCGCCC
>DATBRP010000085.1:0-4302 GCA_036560245.1 Hyphomicrobium sp. | reverse complement strand
GTTGCGAGTTGGAGTCTTGAGTTTGCGCGCGTCGAGGAGCTTATCTTCCGTGGTGACCTATACCGTTCATGAGCCGCCGACCCCAGGGTCGGACCGTGTCGATCGCGGCGTCGAGCTGGAATTCGTCAAAGACGGATTTTCTTGGCTGACGGCGATTTGCCCGGCGCTCGGATTTCTTGCAAACAGTCTGTGGCTTTTTGCCATCGCGTATCTCGTTGCGGCCAGCGCGCTCGCGTGGGCGCTGACGGCGCTGAAAGTCGATCCGCAGTGGATCGGCTTGATCTTTCTTATGATCAACATCTACCTCGGCTTCGAGATTTCGACTCTGAAGCGTTGGATGCTGGAGCAGAACGGCTGGCAATCGCTCGGCGTCGTGACGGGCAAGTCGATCGCGGAATGCGAGCGGCGGTTTTTTGAAAGCTGGCTGCCGGGTCAACCGATCATCAGCAACGGGACGAGCGGCGTATCCGGAAATGGCGCGGCCGGTGCCCCGCGGCGCGGATCGCGCTTCTGGCCGTTCGGCGTGCGGGCCTAAGCCGAAGCTCCGATGCAAAACGTCGTCATCATCGATTACGGATCGGGGAACCTCCACTCCGCCGCCAAGGCTTTCGAGAGCGCGGCGCGCGAGAGTTCGACGTCGGCCAACATCATCGTCAGCCCGCGTCCAGAGGACGTGCTGGCCGCCGACCGCATCGTGCTGCCGGGCGTCGGCGCTTATGCCGACTGCAAGCAGGGATTGGAGCGGGTTCCGGGCCTCATTCCGGCGCTGGAAGACGCCGTGCGAACGAAGGGCCGGCCGTTTCTCGGTATTTGCGTCGGCATGCAGCTTTTGAGCGAGCGCGGGCGCGAGTTCACCGTTACCGACGGGCTCGGCTGGATCAAGGGCGAAGTTCGTGCCATCGCGCCGAAAGACCCGGCGCTGAAGATCCCGCACATGGGCTGGAACACGCTCAACGTGGAGACTGCGCATCCGCTGCTCGACGGTGTTCCCACGGGTCCCAGTGGTTGGCACGCCTATTTCGTGCACTCGTTTCAGTTGGCGGCAACGGATCGACGTGTCGTCACCGCCGAGACGGACTACGGCGGTCCGATCACGGCGATGGTTGCCGACGGCAATATCGCTGGCACTCAGTTTCACCCCGAGAAGAGCCAGAAGCTCGGGCTCAAGCTGATCGCGAACTTCCTGAACTGGAAGCCGTAGGAGTTATGTGCGCAGCCCTGGATGGCCGCCTCGGAGGGCGGCCATGGAGTGGGAAGGCGCTTGGCGCAGGCTTGGACAGATCCCGGCCTCCGCCGGGATGACGACCTGAGGTTTAGCGCTTCAGTGAGAAGGGCGGGCGACGGCACTCACCGCCGACTGAAATGCGGTCCAGACGCCGCGCGGCATTTGCCAGGACGACGCCGGTTCTTCATCTTCCAAGCGGCCCTGCATCCAATGCAAACGCGTGGTCAAACGTTGATCGGCGCGGCCAAGCTCGTGAACGACGAGTTCGTCGGGATGGTCGAACAGGATCGCCAAACGACGCTTGATCTGCTCGGCGCCGAGCCATGTCCGGACGTACCAGACGCCGTTGCCGACGGGGGCATATTCGGAAGCGATGTAAGGCAGCGAGAACGAAACCGTCCAAGTGTCCTGGCCGGCGGTTTTGGGGGTGTGATGGACGAGAAAGGTTTTCATGGCGAAACATTCCGGTGCGTCGGGGGGGGGCGGGGGAGCAAAAAGGCAAAGGAACGCAGGAACGCTACTAATTACGAAACGCATGCAGAGAAACCGGCGGCTGATCGCCGGCTTCGTTCAGAAAAGGGAGCCCGGGACCGGGGGATGATCCGCGGGCTCTCCAGCAATGGTCTTTGAGCGGGACGGACCCATTGGGAACGGCATGGGGGAGAAGGCCCGCCCCGCCCAAAGACCTGAAACTCGTTTGCCTCAACCGGCTCTTGCGAACGGCAGCTCTGGCTCGTTCGGTTCGGAGGCCGGCGTCGCCGGCAACGGGAAGGCGATGATGTTGCCGTCGGGCGCAAGTTCGAGCCCGGGGCGACGTTGGCGGAACCACCGGAGCGAGGTGTTGGTGAGAACCGCGTCGCGCTTCGTCGCCTGGATCAACAAGCCGTCTTCCTCGTTGAGCAGCTCTTTGATCTCGGACTCCAGCTCGACTTCCTCGCGTTCGGACATCACGTACCAAGTGTTGGCGAGCGGCCGAGCCCACTTGTCGCCGAGGCCCATGATGAGCTGAGCGAGAACGTGCTGATTGCGGTTCGGCTTGGCGAGGTCGTACGAGATCAAATAGGTGCGCATCGGGGGCTCTCCTAGTGTTTGCGGGGAGGGTCGTTACGCGACAGTGACCCGGGATGGGGCCTCTTTTAGGGCGCCCGTGAACATAGGAAGAACATGCCACGACTCTCGGCGTCTGTCCAGTGCTTGTTCGGAAAATGTTCTTGTTTAATTCTTAATATCGTGGCAGAGACAACACGGCTCAGATGTCTGGAAACAGGCTCATTTGGCCCGGGTTGGGAGCGAGCGGGATGCGTCGGTGCGGGCCGGGGTCAAAGCGTGCATCGAGGCCCGGGAAGCGGATGCGGAATTCGTCCAGGGCGCGTTCGCGGCTTCCGGAAAAGCGGGTTTCTTCCCAGATTTCGTAGAGGCGGCGCGGGTCGCAGGCGTAGCGGCGCCTGAGATCGACGGGGCGGATGCGCAGCCAGCGTGCGATCCAGATATCAACGGCGTCGTCCTCGGTCAGTGGACGGCGGGCGATTGCGGTTGGCGGTTCGACTAGAAACGCAGTGATCATGATTCCCTGTTGCGCATTGCGACTCCGCTTCGCAGAGCCGGCCGCAATGCGTGCGGACGCTTGACGCGAGGCGCGATCCGCGATTGATCGCCCCCAGAAAGATTAGAAATCGAAGATAGCAAACTGATGGCCGCAGGCTAAGCGGCGTAACGGCGGAACGCGCTGACGTCTCCTTCTCCCTAAGGAAGGAGGTGGCCGACGGCCGGACGAGGGGAGTTTAGCCCCCTCACCCCGACCCTCTCCCCACGGGAGAGGGAGCCGATCCTTCGCAGAACGACTAGAGGCAAAGTTGATCCTTTTTCCAGCCATCGACCTCAAAGACGGCCAATGCGTGCGCCTCAAGCTCGGCGAAATGGATGCGGCGACCGTGTTCAATGACGATCCTGCAGCGCAGGCGCTCGCTTTCGAACGGCAGGGGTTCAAATATCTGCACATCGTCGATCTCAACGGGGCTTTTGCCGGCAAGCCCGTCAACGGCGCAGCGGTCGAGGCTATTCTGAAAACGATCTCGATCCCGGCCCAGCTTGGCGGCGGCATCCGCGATCTCGCGACGATCGAAGCGTGGCTCGACAAGGGCATCCGCCGCGTCATTCTCGGGACCGTCGCCGTTCGTGATCCGGCCCTGGTCAAGGAGGCGGCGAAGCGCTTTCCGGGACGTGTCGCGGTCGGCATCGACGCCAAAGGCGGTAAAGTCGCGGTCGAAGGCTGGGCCGAGACGTCGGAGCTGACGGCCGTCGATCTGGCGAAGCGTTTCGAAGATGCGGGCGTCGCGGCGATCATCTATACGGACATCGAGCGCGACGGCGTGTTGAAGGGCCTCAATCTGCCGGCAACCGCCACGCTGGCGCGGGCAACGCGCATTCCGGTCATCGCGTCCGGCGGTCTTGCCTCGATCGCCGATGTGCGCGAACTGAAAAAGCCTGAATTCAAGATGCTCGAAGGCGCGATCAGCGGCCGCGCCTTATATGATGGACGCATCGACGCCAAGGAAGCGCTGGAACTCCTGGAGACGCAATGAACATTGGTGACAAGGTCCGCGTATTGCGGGCGCCGAACGATCTGCCACCGGACAACAAGCAACTGCAGACGCTGTTTCGCGGCTGCGTCGGTAAGACGTTTCCGATCGTCAAATTCGACGACGGGCTCGTCGAGCTGCACGTCGGCGAAGTTTTCGGCAAGCCTGCCGATTATCATCAGATCTGGCTCGAGCCGAGTCAGGTGAAGCTGGTCGAGGCTTGAGCCTTTGACCCTAATGCCCCAACCCGTTCCCGCCGAGCAGACCGCCAATCCCGAGATTACGCGGCGGCGGACGTTCGCGATCATCTCGCATCCCGATGCCGGCAAGACGACGCTGACCGAAAAACTGCTGCTATTCGGCGGCGCCATTCAGATGGCGGGCGCGGTCAAGGCGCGCGGCGAGCGCCGGCGCACGCGCTCCGACTGGATGCAGATCGAGCAGCAGCGCGGCATCTCGGTGACGTCGTCGGTGATGACGTTCGAGCGCAACGGCATC
>DATBRP010000084.1:0-1750 GCA_036560245.1 Hyphomicrobium sp. | reverse complement strand
GACGTACGCGACGACGGCGGCGCATCTGGCGGCGCGCATGGCGGGCGCGCCGAACCTCAGCCGATCGAGCGGCAACGTCGTCTCGCTCGGCTACGAGCAGATCAAGGAGCTGCAGTCGCTTTTGAAGCGGCGCGGTTTCGACGTCGGCGAGGTTGACGGCAAGCTCGGTGCCGGCACGCGCAAAGCGGTCAAGGAAATGCAGATCAAGTTCGGACTGCCGGCTGACAGCTATCCGACGTCGGAATTGCTGACGGCGCTGCACGAGCGGAGTTAGGGAACGCTGGCGTACCAAGCATCCCCTTCACTCCATGGCCGGGCTTGACCCGGCCATCCAGAAGCAACGGAAAGACTGGTTGTCTCGCCCTGGATGGCCGCCTCGGAGGGCGGCCATGACGTGGAGTTGAGGTGTTATTCGTTCGAGGATGACGAACGGCGCGCCATCAACTAGTGCAGTTTGACTTGCGGCTCGGTGCGGCGGTTCAGGGTCCGCGAAATCGTGTCGAGCGCCACCTTCAGGAAGCCGTGTAGCGCGACCTCGTGCATTTTGTAGAGCGAGCGGTACATGATCTTCGCGAACCAGCCTTCGATGCGCAGCGATTTGCCCGAGACGAAGCCCATCAAGTTGCCGACCGTCGAATAATTTCCGAGCGAAACGAGCGATCCGAAGTCGCGATACTTGAATGGCGTCAGCTTCGTCTCGCCGTTGATACGGCGTTGCAGCTGTCTGACGAGATGCGTCGATTCCTGATGCGCTGCTTGGGCGCGCGGCGGAACGGCGGTCGTCTCTCCGTCAGGCACGAGATAGGCAGCATCGCCGATGACGAAGATATTGTCGTCGCGCGTCGTCTGCAGCGTTGGCTTGACGATGAGCATATTGGAACGGCTGACTTCCAGGCCGTCGAGCTTGGATAAAACCTCCGGGCCTTTGACGCCGGCGGCCCAGACAACCAGCTCCGAGGCGATGAACTCTCCGTTGGCGAGCGTGACGCCTTGGTCGGTAACGCTCGTTACCGGACTTCCGACGCGAATTTCGACGCCAAGGCCCTTCAGAATGTTGGTCGTCGCAATCGAAAGTCTCTCGGGAAGAGCCGGCAGGATGCGCGGCGCGGCTTCGATCAGAGTGATCTTGATATCTTTCTCGGGGTCGATCTTGTCGAGGCCGAATGCGACAAGGCCGCGAGCGGCGTGGTGCAACTCTGCGGAAAGCTCGGTTCCCGTTGCGCCGGCGCCGATGATTGCGACGTGCAATTGTCCCGGCCTCACCGGACCGTTTTGCGCGTAGGCGCGCACGCAGGCATTGATCAGACGGCGATTGAATCTTTCGGCCTGCTCGGGCGTATCGAGCATGATCGCATGCTCTTTGACGCCGGGCGTGCCGAAGTCGCTCGATATGCTGCCGACGGCGATGACGAGCGTGTCGTAGGGGAACCAGCGGTCGGGTGTGACTTCCCGTCCATCTTCGTCGTAGGTCGCCGCGAGATGCACGCGCTTGTTGGCGCGGTCGATGCCGATCATTTCACCATAGCGATATTGGAAGCCGTGCCAGTGCCCTTGCGCCTGATAGGGCAGCTCGTGACGACCAGTGTCCATGCTGCCGGCCGCAATCTCATGCAGCAGCGGCTTCCAGATGTGCGTGCGCGCACGGTCGACCAGGGTGATCTCGGCCTTGCCCTTTTTGCCGAGCTTGTTGCCGAGCTGCGTCGCAAGCTCGAGTCCACCGGCGCCGCCGCCAACTATGACGATCTTGTGC
>DATBRP010000083.1:0-3985 GCA_036560245.1 Hyphomicrobium sp. | reverse complement strand
ATCGGAAAATGGCTTTGCGCGCCCGGAAGCAGACGGCGACATCGAGCGCCGGCCAGTTTTGGCAGTAATTTCGATTTAGAGAAGCGGGACTAGAACGGCCCGCGCGACGCTATTCCTGCCATGACGTCATTCAATTCGCGGATGCGTGCGTCGTAGGCGTGGGTCAGACAGCCGACGTTGTCGCCGCAAGCGCCGCGCTTCTTTAGCCACTCGCGTTGTGCGTCCTGAATGTTGCCGCGCTGCCCCATCGCGACCAGGGATGTCGTTACCTCGAACAGCGTCGCCATGCGGGCCTCCTGCTGGCCGAGGGCGTAGTTGCGGCAGATAGTTCGCTCTGCGGGCGTGCTGGCCTTGTCGCAATCGAGCGGCGCATAATCGCCCGCGTGCGCGATGGATGACATTGCCAGCAAAGCGATACCTGCGAACAACCCCCGCATCCGTTCTCTCCATGTCCAAGTTCACCGGGTGTCTGTAGCACAAAATACGAAATGCCGCGCCGGGCCGAGCATCGCAAATGGATGGACCCTGACGCCGCAGAAAGAGGCGTCTGCCTGAAAGGCGAGCCTCCAGCGTTACGGTTCTGCTTTCACGGTCGACGTGACGACGGCGGCCACGGCTTTGGCATCTTTGGGGGTTGGATCACGATCGCTTGGGACTTCGGTCGTGCCTGGAGACCGTTCGATCGACGTCAGCCATTGCGCGGTCGTTTCGAAATCCGGGTCCGCCATAAAACGCGGGCTCGGCGCGAAGCCATCCGCCCGGCTGATCGTCTGAGCGACGAGCTTACGGAACTGCGGCACGTCAAAGTATGACGCGTGCACCAACTCTTTCCAGGTGAAATACGTGCTGATCGCCGTATCCGCAGTGTGCGGCGGAACCGCGAACCTTACCTGGCCGATCGCATGACGGAACTTGGCGATCGACAGGCTGGCGGCCGCGTTGCTGTAGTCGGTGACGAGATCGGCGAGCGCAGCCGGCAGTCGCGGTTGCGAGCGATCGAGCCACGTCGGCCTGTCGATCGATCCGGTCACGACCTCGCCTTCCGTGTCGTTACCGAACCCCGCGCGCTTCACTTCTGAATTGGTGATCCCGTTCAGGAACCCGCTCGCAAAGCGACTTATGACCGTTGCAAGTGCATGAATAGTGGCCATGAGCGCGAGCGCGATAAGGCCGAAGATCAGCGGCGTCACGACCAAAGGAACGGCTAGCGACCAGAGGAGGTGCTGGCGGCTGGCTCCGCGAAGATCGTCGGCGCCGAGAACCCAGGATAGCTCGTCGGTCACGAGGTGAAGGAGAAGACCGCTGTTGTAAGTGATGTCATGGCCGCCGCCGCAAATGATGCCGCCCTCGCAAGGCTGCCCGTCGCGCTCCATGAAGCGCTGACGAAAGCGCATCGCCCGCTCGATCTCGGAGAAATTCGGATATTTTGCGGCCAGCGCTTTGCGCTTGTCCCGGTAGGCCTGCCAAAGCGCCGAGCGGTCCTGCTGCGGCTGCCCGGCAGCGGTTGGCGTTGCCGCGCCCGTCGAATTTTGCGCTTCGGTACGGCTTTTGCGGATCGCCACAAGCTCATCCCTGAGCGCCTTCATGTCTGCTTCCGCCTCGGGCGACAAATTCGCGGCGTAGACGTTCGTATAAAGCCAATTCGATAGGCCGACGATCGTCGCCGGCGACGTCAGCACAGCCGCATAAATCAGCGGAAGTGCGATGACCGAGATCAGCGTGATGGTCGAGACTGCAAACGACTTGTCGAAGAACGTCAACCTCGCATCGGGCAAGAGCGCCAAGCCTTGTATGGCCTCGTCGTCGGGGTGCGATAGGGCTCGCCAGCGCGCACCGAAATTATCCCGTGCCCGCCTTGTCACCCGACGGCGATAGCTGAGCATGCTGCGACCATCGAGATAACTGAAGAGAAAGTAGATAGCGATTGCGGGGACACTCATGAACGCGATCGTCCAGTAGCGAACGCGCGGAAACAAGCCGCCGAATATCGCGGTGTCACCGGTGAAGATCGTTGCAGCCTGATAGACGAGCAACATGAGCAACAGCATCATCGATGCGATGAAGATCACCTTGCGCACGAGACTTAAGCGCGTGAGCAGCCAAAGCTCCTTGCGAAGTTCAAGGAAGGGCGTGCCGACGGTGATCCAGCGTTTCAGATTTTGCAGTGATTTCTTGCGCGCAGCATTATCCAGCAACGCGGCGGAGACGATCGAGCCGCCGTGGCTGTGGCCGACGATGCAATAGGGTTCGCTCTTGCCTTCGAGTTCGCGCATAAGGCTGGCGAGCCTGATGCCTGCGTCGCGCCGTTCGACCTCGCTGTTATCGCCGCCCCATGTGAACGGAGTCACGTCGAGCCTGCCGTCGCGCGATTCAACAAGCTCGCGAATGTCGCTCTCGAACGTGCTCGGCGTTTCCCACCATTGCGGCTCGGGCGTCGGTCCGCCATCGGGATCGGGCGCGGTCGGCGCCGCGAACGTGCCGTGCACAGTTATGATGGTTGCCATAAGCCCCTCCCCCGTCCGGAGTGCAATTCAGGTGGCCGCGCAGCAACGACGCCATAAGCTGAAGGCCACGCGCACGAAATTCCGCCCCGCGAAGAGGCACCCCTCATGCCAGATCGGCGGCCGGATGATGCCGCATCTCGTCGAAAGTGGCATTACGCCATGATCGGGATGCGCGCGAATAAAGTGACGTGTGGCAACAAAACCGCTAGGTCTCGCGGAGCCGCGATCTCAGGCTTATTTGGGTTGCCGCGAAGGCTCGTCGAGGTGGTGTTTTTCGAGGAATGCGCGCGTCAGCACGGCGATCTCGTCGCAAGCCTCATCGAGTGCGAAGTGGCCCGCGTCGAGAATATGAACCTCGGCTTTCGGAACGTCACGTTGATAGGCAGCGGCGCCGGCCGTCGCGAAGGACGGGTCGTACTTTCCCCAGACGACGAGCGTCGGCGGCTGAGTTTTGCGCAGCCACTCCTGCCATTTCGGATATGACGCGACATTCGTGCGGTAGTCGTAAAAAAGATCGGCCTGAATATCCGCCTCGCCAGGGCGTTTGAGAAATGCGTCGTCGCTCTGCCACGTATCGGGATCGTAGCGTTCGACGTGTGGGCTACTGCCGACGTGCCGCTGGCGCGAGGCTTCAAACGACATGAAAGTCTTCCTGAACTCCACCTCGTGTGTTTTTCGATCGGCCCAGTAGAGCCGCCGCGCTTGCCAAGCAGGTCCCAGGCCTTCCTCGTGTGCTACGGCGTTCTGAACGATCAGCGCTTTCACGCGCTCGGGATGCGCCAGAGCCAAACGGAAGCCAACGGGACCACCGTAATCCTGCATAAAAAGAACGTAGCTCTTGAGCCCGAGAGCGTCCGTCAGCGCACCGACCGTCTGAGCGAGATGATCGAACGTGTAGGAGAATTGCGCGGGTGGTGGCGCGTCGCTGTTGCCGAAACCAGGATAGTCCGGTGCGATCAGGTGATAGCGATCGGCAAGGAGCGGAATGAGAGGCTCGAACATGCGCGACGACGACGGGAAGCCGTGCAGCAGCAGTATCGTCGGCGCATCCTTCGGACCGGCCTCGCGATAGAACATGTGGATGCCGTCGACGGCGACGCTGTGATACGTGATCGTGGTCCGCGTCGACGAAAGCAAGGCGGCGTTCGCGATACCTGGCATCAATACGGCTGCCGCCATCACGAGCGATCTCAGGATCAACGATGGTTCCATTTATCGACTGCCGGCGGAGGTTCGGACGCCGCCGGCTCCTCTGTTGAGACTGGTTGCGGAAAACTTTCTTATCCGTTGACGGTGCGCATCATCGTCTCGGGATAACGCGGCCCCGATGCACTTCCGCGCGGCAGCACGTCATCGATGCGGGCAAGGTCGGCCGGCGTCAACTTCACCGCGAGCGCGGCGACGTTTTCTTCCAGATACTTGCGCCGTTTGGTTCCTGGTATCGGCACGATATCGTTGCCTTGCGCCAAGTCCCAAGCGAG
>DATBRP010000082.1:0-4503 GCA_036560245.1 Hyphomicrobium sp. | reverse complement strand
GCGCTCGTTGAAGCATGCAATGGACGGATGAAGGCATCGTTCTATCGGTGAAGCCGCACGGTGAGACTGCGGCGGTCATCGATCTGTGGACGCGTGCTCATGGCCGCCACCTCGGCCTGGTGCATGGTGGCCGGTCGCGGCGGCTTCGTCCGATTTTGCAAGCCGGCAATCATGTCGATGCGACTTGGAAAGCGCGCCTCTCCGATCAACTCGGCCACATGAACATCGAAATGCGGCGTGCCTTCGCAGCGGAGACGCTCGACGATGCGGCGGCGCTCGCGGCGCTGTCGACGATCACCACTTTGACCCATCTGCTTCCTGAACGAGATCCGCATCCGAACCTCTACGAAATCACGCTCTTCGTGTTTGGGTTCCTCAATGACGCGACGGTGTGGCCCGCGCTTCTCGTCAGGTGGGAACTGGCGCTGCTCGATGAGTTGGGCTTCGGGCTCGATCTGAGCCAGTGCGCCGCGACCGGCAGCAACGACCAATTGATCTACGTATCTCCAAAGTCGGGCCGTGCCGTCTCCGCGTCTGCCGGAGAGCCGTACCGCGACAAGTTGTTTTCACTTCCGCAATTCCTGACCAAACAGAGATCCGGTCTTGTGACGAGTACGGATGTGCAACTCGGGTTTGCACTCACCGGTCATTTTCTTGAGACGCGCGTTTTGCTCCCACGCGGCCAAAGTTTGCCCGAGTCGCGCACCCGTCTTCTGACGCATCTCGCGGCGTGAGATATAAAAGACGAGTACGTCGCATTTCCACAAACCTGCGACGGAATTTCCGCCAACGTCCGTTTTGAAGTTGACTGCACGGGATGTGATTGCGGGATCACAACCCACGCAGCCAGAAATCGCGCTACGGGCGACTTTTGCCGTCCTTAAAGCGTTCTCCAACTGGCCTTTCGCGTTCGCCGCCGACACTGCAAACGTTGAGGGCCGGAACGGCCCGTCCGGCAGCCCCCCACCGGACGGGCCATTAATTTTGGGCCTCACTTGGCACACGGCGCCCCGGCGTCGCCAACCCGCCCCGTCGATCATTACAAAGAAGAAAGACGTGCATGACACCGCGCCCTTCAGCAACGGTTCATCCCCGTTGGTCGAAAACAGAATGACTTAACGACTCTTGGGACTTTCCTGCCGCGCTTGCGGGAGTGTGGCAGGCATCAACGAGGGCCGCGGCGCGAGCCGCGGCCCTCGATATTCATGTGACATGGCCGCTTCGGTTGCCGCCTCACGTCATCATCCCCGTCCGACATTCGTTCAATTTTTAAGAGGCGATTAAGCATCGCACCCTACTCTTGGCCGCAGTTGTCGGCGCTTGGGCGTGGGGTCACCGATGAGTGGGTTGCGGTTGCTTGCGATTGACGAGATTATAAATCGTGGAAGCGTCGAGGATGCCGACCTGCGTGCCTTGAGACGCATTTTCTACGAAGACGGCATCGTCACGGCGGAGGAAGCTGACCTCCTGTTCAAACTCAACGATGCGTGCTCCATGCATCCGGCTGATTGGGCCGACTTCTTCATTGAAGCAATCACCGATTATCTCGTCTTTCAGGAGCGGCCCCAGGGCTACCTGACGTCGGACAATGGCCATTGGTTGATCGACCGCATCTCCAGCGATGGTCGAGTCGACAGCAAGACCGAACTCGAACTCCTGGTCAACGTGCTCGACAAGGCGCGCTGGTCACCCGTCAGCCTCGTTAGGTTCGCGCTTGATCAGGTCAAAGCGGCCGTCATTCACGGCGACGGTCCCCTCCGCTACGGCAAAACGCTGGCGCCCGGAAGGATAACGGACGGTGAAGTCGATCTGCTGCGTCGCATCCTCTACGCCTTCGGAGGTGACGGACATGTGGCCGTGACCCGCGCCGAAGCCGACATTCTCTTCGACATCGACGAAGCCATCGCCGACGCGCCGCCGAACCCCGCATGGACAGATCTCTTCGTGAAAGCCATTGCCAACGTTATGATGTCGGCATCGGGCTACTCGGTCCCCTCGCGTGAAGAGGCGATGCGGCAAGAAGCGAGTTTGGACAGCCCCGAACAGGAGACGTCTGTCCTGGCTGCCCTTCTTTCGATGGTGCAGGCAAATCTCGCTTCGGTGCAGGACGCCTATCACGATCAGACGGCCGAAGAGCGCGCGCTGGCCCGGCTTGAGCACCAGCGCATCGAAATCATCACAAATGAAGAGGTCACCGAGGCCGAGGCGACGTGGCTTGTGAGCCGCTTGAGCCATGACGGACGACTGAGTCCCAGCGAAACGGCGCTGGTGGCATACCTCAAGCACGACAGCCCGAAGATCCACCCCGTACTGACCGAAGCCGTCGATCGGCTCGTTCCCGCAGCCTGATCCCTGATTCTTGAGTCCTTTCGTGCGGCAGCGCATCGCAGCCACGGCCGCTGGGCCACCGCTGAGCCGTGTTTACGCCGTCTCCGTCACGCACTAGAACGACGTGTTGCATTCCCATAAACACGTCGAAGAAATCACGGGAAGGACCAGGGCCGGCCGATGTTTAAGAAAATTCTGATCGCAAACCGCGGCGAAATCGCCTGTCGCGTCATCAAGTCGGCGCGAAAGATGGGCATCAAGACGGTGGCGGTCTATTCGGACGCCGACCGCGATGCCCTGCACGTCGAAATGGCCGACGAGGCGATCCATATCGGGCCGGCGCCGGCGGCGCAGTCCTATCTGCTCATGGATAAGATCATCGAAGCCTGCAAGGCGACCGGCGCCGAGGCCGTGCATCCAGGCTATGGTTTCCTGTCCGAGCGTGAGGCATTCGCCGTCGCGCTGCAGAAGAACGGCATCGTCTTCATCGGGCCAAATCCGAAGGCCATCGCCGCGATGGGCGATAAGATCGAAAGCAAGAAGGCGGCCGCAGCCGCCAAGGTCTCGACCGTTCCCGGCTACATGGGTGAGATCAAAGACGCCAAGCACGCCGTCAAAATCTCCAACGAGATCGGCTACCCCGTGATGATCAAAGCCTCCGCGGGCGGCGGCGGCAAGGGCATGCGCATCGCCTACGATGCCAAGGAAGCCGAGGAGGGGTTCCAACTCGCGCGATCCGAAGCCAAGTCGTCATTCGGCGACGACCGATGCTTCGTCGAGAAATTCATCGTCAATCCTCGCCACATTGAAATTCAGGTTCTGGGCGACAAGCACGGCAACGTCGTCTACCTCGGCGAGCGCGAATGCTCGATCCAGCGCCGCAATCAGAAAGTCCTTGAGGAAGCGCCATCGCCGCTGCTCGACGAAAAAACCCGCAAGGCGATGGGGGAGCAGGCCGTCGCCCTATCGAAGGCGGTCGGCTACGACAGCGCCGGCACGGTCGAATTCGTCGCCGGCCAGGATCGCTCGTTCTACTTCCTGGAAATGAACACGCGTCTGCAGGTCGAACATCCCGTGACCGAGCTTGTCACCGGCATCGACCTCGTCGAGCAGATGATTCGCGTTGCTGCAGGCGAAAAGCTGCCGTTCAAGCAGTCCGACATCACGTTGAAGGGCTGGGCCGTCGAGAGCCGCGTCTACGCCGAAGACCCGTTCCGCAACTTCCTGCCCTCGATCGGTCGCCTCGTGAAGTATCGCCCCCCGGCGGAAGGCAAAAAGGATGGCGTCACCGTCCGCAACGACACCGGCGTCTTCGAAGGCGGCGAAATCTCGATGTATTACGATCCGATGATCGCCAAGCTCGTTACGCATGCGCCAACACGCGCCGCCGCGATCGAAGCCCAGTCGACCGCCCTCGACGCCTTCTATATAGACGGTATCCAGCACAACGTGCCGTTCCTCGCCACCATGATGCAGCACCCGCGCTGGCGTTCGGGCAACATTTCGACCGGCTTCATCAAGGAAGAGTTTCCTGAAGGTTTCCAGCCGCGCACGCCCGAAGGGAAGGATCTGACGACGCTCGCAGCGGTCGCTGGTGCGATCGATCACCTGGGCAACGCTCGTCGTCGCGATATCACGCATCAAATGGCGGGACGCTCGATCAGCTTTGCCAAGCGCCGGGTCGTCAAGGTGGGATCGGCAACGGTTTTGCTCGAAGCCATGGGCGCTATCCCGGGCCCCTATTACGTCTCGATTCTGGATGACGCGGGCCAACCAACGAAAACAATGGAGATCACATCGGAATGGTGGCCGGGTGAGCCGGTTTGGCATGGGACGGTCGAGGGTGCCGATGTCGCCGTTCAGGTCCGGCCGATCGCCAACGGTATGCTGCTGTCGTATCGCGGTATGCAGGCTCCGACCTACGTCTACACCACCCGCGAGGCCGAACTCGCGGCGCTGATGCCGATCAAGGTCCCCGCCGATATGTCGAAATATCTTCTGTGTCCAATGCCGGGCCTGGTCAAAGCGATCCACGTCGCCGAGGGCCAGGATGTGAAGGCTGGGGATGCGCTCGCGGTCGTCGAGGCGATGAAAATGGAAAACATCCTCAAGGCCGAGCGCGACGGCAAGATCAAGAAAGTTGCAGCGAAACCAGGCGATAGTCTCGCCGTCGAC
>DATBRP010000081.1:0-3871 GCA_036560245.1 Hyphomicrobium sp. | reverse complement strand
TGCAACGTCTGCAACATCAGACCATCGCCGCCAAGCGCGACGATGGCGTCGGCCTCGGTCGGTTCGGTTTCGCCGTAGCGCTTGATCAGCGCCGCGCGCGCTTCCATCGCTTCAGGCACATCGCTCGCGATGAAAGCGATGCGTTCGAATTTGCTTTTTTCTTTGGGCATGTATGACTTTGCGATTGCTGCGGAGCGTACGGCGGCAGGGAGGCTCGCCCAAGTGGCAGCAAACGACAAGCCCCTAGAGCCAAATAGCGGAGCGCAGGCTGACGCGCCAGCCACAGCTGTGGTCATGATTTATGCGACGTTTCCCGACCGGGAGGCGGCCTTGGCTCTCGGCCGCGACATGGTTGAGCGGAGAATCGCGGGCTGCGTCAACGTCCTGCCGGGCATGACGTCGGTCTACGTTTGGAAAGGCGTCACCGAAACGTCGGAGGAAGCCGTGCTGATCGCCAAGCTGGCGGCCGAGGGGGCCGACCGCGCCGTCGCGCACATCTTGTCGAACCATCCTTACGAGACGCCGGCGGTGCTCGTGCTGCCGGTCACGGGCGGCAGCGGCGACTACCTTGACTGGGTGCGCGGCGGAACGCGGCTCTGATCGTCCGGAGGAACAACGCTTCGCCTCAGTAGATGCCGCCGAGAGATTGCACCAGATTGTAGCGCATCGTTCCCGGACGCGGCTGGCCACGGCGTCCGTGGCCCCTGGAACCGTAGCCGGAGCCATAATGCCTCGGCCGGTCGTTCCAACCGCGGTGACTATTCCCTCTGGCTCGATGATGTTTTTCCGGACGCTCCATCGTCGATGGGAGCGCCGTGGGATCTATATTTGCGGCATCCGCAGGAGCCATGTCTTCAGGGGCCAGCGCCGCGATCTTCGGCTCGGCCGGGTCGGCGTTTGGCGTAGCAGTCGCGGCGGGGCGAGAGCCGTCGCTGTTCTCGATAGGCACCGCGCGCCAGTTCGACGCTATCGGCGCCGGGTGGCTGAGCGGCAGAGGCATGCCTGAACTTGGTCCTCCCATGGACATCATGCCGGGAGGCGGAGCCGGGCGCGGCGCTGATGGCGTAACCAGAGATTGGCCGTTGCGATCGAGCCAGGGCAGCTTTTCAGGCATCGCGGCCGCAACGTGCGTCTGACGGCTCGCGAGCCGCGCTTCCGCTAAGCGGCGTTCTTCCAGACGTTTCGATCGCTTCGAAGCCTGCGCGATGACGGCTTGCGGAACGCACCGCCCGCCCTGGTCCATGATTTGACCTGCCGGACAGCCCGCGCTGCAGGAGATATCATCATGGCTCTGCACGAGGCTCAGCAGAACGTAGTCGGGCTTATCGCTCGGAAGCGTGGCGTTGGCGCGGTCTATGAAGGCCGCCATCGCGCGCCGCGTCGACATGGTCCACGCACCGTTGATTTCGCCGCCATAGCAACCGGCACGTTTCAGTCCACGCTGCAGATCGCGTGCGAGCAGATAGCGGGTTCTGGCATCGGTCGGCTTCGGCGATCTGAGAACCGCTGAACTGGCGGACTCGGCCGTTACGACCGTGGTCCAAGCTCCGGGCATCGGCGGTTGCTCCGCAGCCGCGGGGCGGCTCTCGGCGATCACGACTTGACGGAACGCGGGCGACGCGGGCGAGAAGGTCCGCGTACCGACGTCCCGGGCACGTGTCTTATGATAGGGCGCGATAGATATGCGCGTCACTTCCGCGACGTCCTGCTCTCCATCGGGAGGCGGCGGCAGATAAAGGTAGCCGCCCAACGCCGCCGCACCAGAGAGCATCAACAGCAATCCGCCAAGCTGCTGCATGACTCGAACTCCACTGACCGTGCGACGCGCAATCTGGGTCGAGACGGGAAATGCGAGTTTCGACCCTGTCCGTTTCGGGCGGCAATGATGGCCTCAAAGGCCGCCCAGGGACTTACACGGCGCGCGGTTTCAATTGTCTGCGCCTACGGCCATGAGCATGCACGAAAATAGCCGCGGTTGTAAGCGGAAACTCGCATGTGCAAGACGCAACATAAGCGTCACACACGCGGATATTTTGCTCGCATCGAGTCAAAGCGGAGCGCCAGACGCCGTCGCCATGTCTGGTGTCACACGCATTGGACAAGCGGTGCAAAAGCTTTTGAAAACGACTGCCTTATCAACCGCGCCGAACGCCCTGTGCATAAGCGTCTTCCGGCCGTCTGCGGTCGCGCAGCCACAATTTCTAGAATTATGATTCTCTTATCAATTCGGATTCACATCGGGGTTCGACTCAGTTACCCCTGGCGATGAGGGGAGTTTAATTCGCGTTCAAGTTTTCCAACCTCGCGTCGACCTGAGGAAAAGTCGTCCACCGGATTCCAGCGGCGAACCGGAGGTGCAGCTTCAACTCGGTACGCGGGCTGGTGGCTCTTGGTTCGCGTGGTTGCACGGTGTCCTAATCGCTCGTCTGCCGCTGTCATGGGGATGACATCGGAGCTCACAGCCGAATGACCCGGATACCTCTGGCAGCCATGCCCGTTTTGCGTTCCGGAGCATTGGCGGTTGCCGCCCTCAGGCGCTGCCACAAAGCCGAACTGGCCGGTTGTGTTTCGCGTTCAGGAAAACCGGTCCTCACAGGAGAGGGCACACGATGAGACACGTTTTAGGCGTGTTGGGGGTTCTAGCAGCCGGCGTTCTATTAGCCGTGTCGGCCGCGATGAACTGGCGTTTTGGCTACAGTCTCGGGCGAACCGGGATGGATGGCGAAATCTACGGAGCTGCATCGGCCGCGGCCGATTGTTTGAAGGCACTGGTACCGTTCTTCTTCTTCGCCGCTGTTCGAAACAGGGTCTGGTCGCAGGCGGCTGCGTCGGCGCTCGTCTGGGTGGTCGTAACGACCTACTCCATGACGTCGGCGCTTGGTCACGCAGCATTGAACCGCTTCGATTCGACCGGACATCGCGCGCAGGAAGCTCAGACCTACCAGGACCTGAGAACTGAGCTCAAACGGGCCGAGGAGCAGGCCGGCTGGATTCCGCAGCATCGACCTTACGAGGCCGTGCAGAGCGAAATCGACGGCGCCAAGATGCAGAAGACCTGGAAATGGTCGAACGGCTGCAAGGACGTCAATTCGAAGACCGAACGCAAGTTCTGTCAGCATTTGACGACACTCGACGCTGAACTCGCTTCCGCGAGCGCAGCCAAGACGTCCGATGGCCATATCGCTCAACTCAGAGCGAAAATCGACGCGACCGCAGGTACGCCTGCAATGTCGGAAGCCGACCCGCAAGCCAAGGTTCTGACCGAGCTTGCTGCAGCGTTCTTCCCGAACGTCAAGATCGAGAACGTGCAGATGGCCTTGACGTTGTTCGTGGCGCTGCTGCTCGAAGTCGGTTCCGGATTCGGTATGTACGTCGCATTTAGTCAGTGGCGGCTCTACGATGACCGTCAAAGGCCTGCCGCACCGAAAATGGTGCTGGCGGAAGGAAGCACCGCTGCGGCAGCGGTGGCGGCTCCGGTGCTCACACCGGTTGCCGTTCCAAGAAAGCCGCGTTCAGGCGCCAACGACAATCGCTCGATCGAGATTGCTCTCGACGCGCCGGTTGCCCAGGCGCCGGCAATCGAAGCTCAACCCGCAGAAGTGCATCAGGTCGAGCAGAAAGTTGTCGAAAGTCGCGTTGCGGCGCCGGTTCGCCGGCTCGCACCCGAAACCAACACGGAGCGTTTCTACAAGGAGAACATCGAGGTCCGGGACGGATCAAGTGTCACGGCTACTGAACTCTACGAGGACTATTGTTCCTGGTGTGATTCCAAGAACAAGGAACCCGCAGCACTTCCGAGCTTCGCGCGTGAATTCGCCGAACTCGGTGTGAAGAAGGAAAAAGTGGCCGGCAGAGTCCGGTATATCGGTAT
>DATBRP010000080.1:0-2127 GCA_036560245.1 Hyphomicrobium sp. | reverse complement strand
CGATCGTTTCGGCAATGCTGTCATAGACGCGGCCGCGGCCCCAGGTGCGCGTGGCGGCAAGCGTTTTGATCTCAACGGTTTCTGTCATGGGCTTCCTCGATCTGTCCCTGTGAGCTGCTGGCGCATATTGGGATATGAGGTGGTTTTCTCGCAGGTTCGAGGGTCGGCCTCAAGGGCTGCGCGGATGCCAAAGGCTCTTAATATGCATTGCACTTTTATAGCTTAGCGGCTCCGAGCAGGTCCTCTGGTCGAAGATTTTGTTTGCTTAGAAGTCCGCGTTTTTGCAACCACGTTCCGCTTCTTTATCTTTGGGGAGGACGTGGCTGCGCGTATCCCGGTCGAGCCGAAACCGCCCGCTCCGCGCTTCGTTGCAGAAAGCATCGCCGCTTCGCGTAATTCGATCCGGGTGACAGGCGCGACGATCATCTGAGCGATGCGTTCGCCGCGATTGAGCGTGAAGGGCTCCTTGCCGAGATTGATCAGAATGACCGAGACCTCACCACGATAATCGGCGTCGATGGTGCCGGGGCTATTCAGGACCGTGACGCCGAATTTTGCGGCGAGCCCCGATCGCGGTCGCACTTGGGCTTCGCTTCCCGGCGGTAATTCAAAAATAAGCCCGGTCGGGACAAGGGCGCGATCTCCCGGAGGGAGAACAAGCGGGCTGTCGGACGGAATCGCGGCCAGGAGGTCGAAGCCGGCGGCTTCGGCGGTCTGATAGGCCGGCAGCGGCAGGCCTTCCGCGTGCTTCAAGCGGCGAACATTGACTTTGATTTTTGCTGCGTGTCTGCGCCGGCTCATTCGGCGGCAGCCCGCTTTGGCGTCAAATGCTCGGCGGCGCGCTCGATGATTTTATCGGCGACGTCAGCCTTGCTCATTTCCGGCCAGCTCTCGATGCCGGCGCTGGTGATCAGATGCACGCAATTGCGGTCGCCGCCCATGATGCCGGTTTGCGGCGACACATCGTTTGCGACGATCCAGTCCGCCGCTTTGGATTTCAATTTCTTCTTGGCGTGGGCGAGCACGTCGTGGGTTTCGGCGGCAAATCCGATGACGAGCGCCGGGCGGTTTTTTTTCAGTTGCGCAATGGCTTTCAGAATGTCCGGATTTTCGGCGAGCGTCAGCTCCGGCGGCGTGCTCGCATCCGACTTCTTGATTTTCGCTGTGCTCGGCGCAGCGATCCGCCAATCGGCGACGGCAGCTGCGAAGATAGCGACATCGGCAGGCAGTGCGGCCTCGACGGCTTTCAGCATTTCAGCCGCCGTGGTGACGCGGACGACGTGAATACCGGCGGGGTCGGGAAGCGATACTGGGCCCGATATGAGCGTTACGGTCGCGCCAAGCCGCGCGGCAGCGGCGGCGAGCTCATGGCCCTGCTTTCCCGAGGAGCGGTTGGCGATGTAGCGAACGGGGTCGATGGCCTCGTGCGTCGGGCCGCTGGTGACGACGACGTGACGGCCAGCGAGCGGTCTCGGCGTTTCCGCGGCAGGTGCGAGCGCGTTTTCGATGGCGGCGAGGAGATCAGGAACTTCGACGAGGCGTCCGGGTCCGGCTTCGCCGCGCTCGGCCATTTCGCCGATCGCCGGTCCGATGAAGCGGATGCCGTCGTTGCGGAGCTGCGCCACGTTGCGGCGCGTCGCGGGATTAAGCCACATGCGTGGGTTCATCGCCGGGGCGAGGAGGACCGTCGTATCGGTCGCGAGCAGAACGGCGGTTGCGAGGTCGTCGGCATGTCCGCCGGCCATGCGCGCCATAAGGTCGGCGGTCGCCGGTGCAACGACGATCAGATCGGAATCGCGAGCGAGCCTGATGTGGCCGATTTCGCGTTCGTCATCGAGATCGAAGAGTTCGGTGAAGACGCGTTCGTTGGTCAGCGCCGCGACCGAGAGCGGGGTGACGAACTGGTGCGCGGCTTTCGTCATAACGACACGGACGTGATGGCCGCGCTCTCTCAAACGCCGGATCAGGTCCAGGCATTTGTAGGCCGCGATGCCGCCGCCGATGATCAGAAGAATGCGTTTTGCCGATGACAAATCGTTAAGACCCGATACCGCCTCAAGATGGCTAGACTCTATCACATATCGGTCTGCCGGAGGTTAAGGCAGGCCTAGATTTGCGCACGCCATG